>JAZUHZ010000268.1:0-9014 GCA_045642005.1 Candidatus Avilachnospira sp. | reverse complement strand
AACATCAGGTTCCGTGAAACGGCGCAGCTGTTTCACGGAACCTGGTGTTTCACACCGCCTGTGCCCCTTTTATTCCAGGTTCTTCCCGATCACTCCCTGCTGATCCGCTCTCCCCGTAATCCAAACCGCAATCACGAGAAGAATCCCCTCATACACCGGGAACGTATACCAGATAACCCCCGGGCCGAAAAGCTCCGGCAGCAAAAAAATCACGACCGTATTGACCACAAAACTCCGGAGGACATTGATCATCACCGCCTCCCGGGTCTTCGTTGTAGAATATAAATAAGAAGAAAGGATCACCGTAAAGGACTGGATCAGAAATCCGGTGGAATACTGCGGCATGGCCGCCATCGTGCATTCCATCGTGGCCTCATCCAGGCCGTACAGTGCGCAGACCGGTCTCCCGAGGAATAAAAGCGCGACGTAGATCACAAGCGCACCGGTAAACCCGATGGTCAGTCCCATTTTCCGGTACCACAGAAGGTCCTCTTCGTTCCGCGCGCCGTAGCAGTTCCCGAAAAGAGGCTGCAGGCCCTCTGCCACCCCGAGGAATACCGCCACCGAAAACGCTGCCACATACCCGATCACGGAAAAGGCGTTTTCCGCCGTATCCCCGAGCATCCGAAGAATCACGATATTCGTAAAGATCACACACAGGGGCGCGTTAAACTGGGAGATGCATTCCGGCAGGCCGCGGACAATGATCAGCTTAATAAGTTCCGGATCCGCCTTGATCTTTCCGAATCGGAGGGTGCCCTTCCGCTTTGTCAGGAAATGGGACAGGGAGACGAACATCCCGATGGTCTGGGAAAGTCCCGTGGCGATGGCCGCGCCCTTAAGCCCCATGTGAAGCGGGAAAACAAACAGCCAGTCCCCGAAGATATTGAGCGTCGTGGCGATGATCGTCCCGGCACTGACAAGATAGGGGTCATCGTCATTGCGGCAGAAACCGTTAAACAGACTGCAGAGTCCGCACGGGATCATGAACACCGCATACCAGAAAATATAGTCGCAGACCATCGAAAAGAAGGTTTCATTCGCCCCCATGAGATGCGCCATCTGCCGGACAAATACAGTGCCGAGCAGACAGAAAAACGCGCTGACCACGACAGTCATGGAAAGCGAGTGGAGAAACGCCGCATTGGCTCCTTCTTCATCCCCGCGGCCCTTCCGGATCGCGGTGATCGTCAGACCCCCGACCGTGGTACACATGACGAGAGCCGAAAAAATCATAATAAAGGGAAATGCGATATTGACCGCCCCGAGGGCGTCCGTACCCACGCCTCTTCCCACAAAAATCCCGTCAATGACGGTAAAGAGGAAAACGCTCAGCATACTTAAGGTGGATGGAAGGACATACTTTACAAGCTTACGTGTTCTTTCATTCATCAAAAACTACTCCTTTTTTCTTTTTCCTGCGGAAAATTTTGTTTCGTTGCCCTGGCAAAGTCTCTTCAGATTGGACCGGTGCATGAAAAGGATCTGGCACACGGTAAAAAGCAGAAGGACTTTTTTTTCGGGCGTGATATCAAAGAAAAATAATGCTATAATAGTGGAAAGCGCTCCCGAGACGGAAGCCAGCGAAACATACTTCGTGGCAGCCGCAACGAGTACAAATACAACGAGAGCCGTAAGGCCGAAGCGCCAGTCGGTAAGGAATGCCACACAGATTCCGGTGGCCACCGCCTTTCCGCCGCGGAAATCAAAATAGAGCGGGTAGCAGTGCCCGATCAGACAGGCAATGCCTGCCACCATAAACCCCGTCTCTCCGCAGAGTCTCCGTCCGAGGAGAAGCGAAAGAGCGCACTTCGCGAAATCGCAAAGAAGCGTCAGAAGCCCCGGTCCCCATCCGAATGTCCTGGCGACATTGGTGGCGCCGGCGTTGCCGCTCCCGTGATTTCTCACATCATCTTTGTAAATGTATTTGGTAAGAATGATCGACATGCTCAGGGAACCGATCAGGTACCCGAGGCAGGCCGACAGTACATATTTCATCATTATCCTTTACTATGGCTCATGAACCGGATCTGAAAAAAATACCCGTTACCCTTCTCCTTGTTCTGGTGAACGTCTGCCTTTTTCTGTGGTTTTTCATCACCGGGAATCCCGGAGACGCTTCCTTCCTTCTTTCCCGCGGAGCTGCCTCGTATCAGCTTATTGAACGCGGGGAGATCTGGCGGCTCTTTACCTCCATGTTCCTGCACTTTTCTGCGGAACATCTTCTTTCCAACATGCTGTCTCTTTTTGCCCTCGGATGCATCATCGAGGACCGGTTCGGACATGGAAGATTCCTTTTCATCTACCTTCTGTCGGGACTTTTCGGAGGTCTTGCCTCCTTCTTCTGGCACCGGTTTCTTTCGCTTGATGCCGTGTGCGCCGGAGCAAGCGGATGTGTGTTCGGTCTCGACGGGGCGCTCCTTATCATGGCGCTCTTCGGGTCCACTGCCCGCTACGGCGTGGACAAACGGCGCGTGCCGCTGGCGGTTTTACTCACCGCCGTATTGAGTGCCCGGCAGAATGTCGACAATGCCGCCCACATCGGCGGCCTCCTCGCCGGCGCACTGCTTTCGTTCCTCCTCACCCTCGCCGACCGCGGGAAGAAGGACACTAATAATGTATTATAACAGACTTATTAAATAATTGAAACCACCTTAACATGATCTCTCGTGAAACGTTGAGTACGTGAAACGCGTTTACGTGTTTCACGCACGGAGATGTTCACCCTATAACATGATCTCTCGTGAAACGTTGAGTACGTGAAACATGTATTTCATGTTTCACGCACGGAGATGTTTCACGAGAGATCATGCACCCGCTGAAAGGAGTATTCATGACACGTTCCCAGGGAATCCTTCTTCCCCTCTTCTCCCTGCCGTCCCCGTATGGCATCGGCACCATGGGGCAGAGCGCCCGCGACTTCATCGACTTTCTGTCCGCCTCCGGCCAGAGCTACTGGCAGCTTCTCCCGATGGGACCCACCTCCTACGGAGACAGCCCCTACCAGTCCTTTTCGACCTTCGCGGGAAACCCGTACTTCATTGACCTTGACCTTCTCGTAGAAGACGGTCTTCTTACGACAGAGGATCTCCCCGCCGCAGCTGCTGCCGAAGCCACTGACCCTTGCGGCACTCCCGAATCCCCGGTTGCCCAGGAGGACTCCTCTGCCCCCGATGCAAACTCCCCGGTTACCCCGGCGGACCCCGCTTCCATTGATTACGGTCACCTCTATGAAACCCGTTTCTCCATTCTCCGGAAAGCCTATGCCCACGGAAAAGAAAAATACCGGGAGGAGATTTCTTCCTTCCGCGCAGAAAATCCCTGGGTAGTAAGCTACGCTCTTTTCATGAGCATTAAAAGTTCCTTTGCCATGGTCTCCCTGTCCGAATGGCCTGACGAAGCCCTCCGGCAAAGAGAGGAAAAAGCCCTGGCAGAGTTTCAGGAAGAACACAAAGACGACATCTCGTTCTGGATCTTCCTCCAGTTTCTCTTCTACCGCCAGTGGAATGCCCTCCGGGACTATGCCCACGAAAAGGGCATCCGCTTCATCGGCGATCTCCCCATCTATGTTGCCATGGACTCCGCCGATGTCTGGTCGGAACCGGAAAACTTCCTTCTCAATCCGGACCTTTCTCCGAAAGCCGTGGCCGGAGTGCCGCCGGATGCCTTCTCCGAAGACGGGCAGCTCTGGGGCAATCCGCTCTATGACTATGACTATATGAAAAATGATGGCTTCGGCTGGTGGATCCGCCGGGTAGACGGTGCCGGAAAGCTCTACGACGTGATCCGGATTGACCACTTCCGCGGCTTTGAAAGCTACTGGAGTGTCCCGGCCGGAAGCAAGACCGCAAAAACCGGGGAATGGATTCAAGGCCCCGGCATGGACCTTGTCGGCGTCCTTACCTCCTGGTTCCCAAAGATCCAGTTCATTGCCGAAGACCTCGGCGTGATCACTCCCGCTGTCCAAAAGCTCCTGACAGACTCCCGGCTTCCCGGCATGAAAGTCCTGCAGTTTGCTTTCGAAAGCGGCGCGGAAAGCCAGTACCTGCCCCACAATATCACGAAAAACAGCGTCACTTATGTGGGCACCCATGACAACGACACCTGTCTCGGATTCGTCAGTTCCATGAAACGAAAAGACCGTGGCTATGCACTTTCTTACCTCGGGCTCTCCCGCGGGAAGGCGCTTCCCGAAGCTTTACTTCGCGCCGGCATGGCCTCCGTATCCGACCTCTTTGTCCTCACCGCGCAGGACCTCCTTTCCCTTGGAAGTGAAGGCCGCATCAACACCCCGGGCACCCTCACCGGCAACTGGACCTGGCGTCTTCGTCCCGAAGAGTTTGAAGGGCTAACCGCCCTCGCCCCGAAGCTTCGGGACGTCACCCGGCTCTACGGCCGCCTGCCGAAAGAAGAACCCGAAACCGGCACAGGCCATATCTAACATAACAGTCGTGAAACGACGCAGGGAGAGGAACATCAAAGATGTTTCACCGCCTGCGTTGGTTCACGACTGTTATGCACAATTATGTTGCGTCTTTCACGCCGCTGAAGCTGTTGACCTTGTCACTCATATAGAACCCGGTACTGCTCTCTCCGGATGCGTCCTTGGCGTCAAATCCGGGGAACCCCTCCGGCATGTCGGGAGGCATCTCCGGGCGCTCTCCGTCTCTTTCACCGTGCCCTCCGAATCCGGGGAAGTCCCTCTCCTCGAAGTCTTCCGGTCTCATGGGCCGATCTCCTTCAAAGCCTTCCGGTCTCTCTCCTTCAAATCCCTCTGGCTTCTCCGGCCGCTCGCCCTTAAAATCCTCCGGTCTTCCGAAGCCTCCGGGGCCGGGGCCGAAACCGCGTCCCCCAAGATCATCCGTGCCGGTATAGCACTGCTTCATGCCTCCGACCAAAACCTGGTACGTCTCCCCTTCCCGGATGGAAGGATCGGAAATGATCGCGCCCTGATAGCGGCGGATATTCCCGCTCATGGCTTCATCCTCCGCCTGGCAGTACCGGAAAACCTCCGTGCCGTCCGAAGAAATAAATGAGATGGCCTCCGACGCATCCTCCGATCCGGAGAACCGGAGATTTACCGTCACCTGACCGGAATCCTGAGAATCGTCCTTCTCCGCCCAGTCCATCGCAGCGCCGAGCGCCACCACGGTGCCGCCGTTCACATAGGAACCGCAGTCACTGTCCATGCCGGAATCACTCCGGGGATTGGCCGTTGCAATCAGGCGGCCGCCGTTGACATTGATAAATCCATTGGAATCGATACCGTCGCCCTCTTCCCCGAGACCGCCGATCACACGGATATCCCCGCCGTTCACCGTCAGCACGCTCACGCCGTCTTCATTCACATTAATGCCGTCGTCCTGCGACCGGATCACGATGCGCCCGCCAAGAAGTGTCAGATGCAGCTCGCTGTCGAGGCCCTCAAAGCCGCCGGTGATGGAAAGAAGCCCGGTACCTTCCTCGCCGCCCGCGATATTCATGCTCATATACGAATAGAAGGCGCCGTCCGTCTTCCGGATCTTCTTCTGCACGGGAACGGCCGAGGTGTCCTCCTCATCCTTGAGCTTTGTCTTCAGCATGCGGAAAATATTGGTGCCGGAAAAATAGTTTTCCGTGCCGTCCGCAATGATCACCCGGGCGCCGGCCGCCGAGGTATCCACCGACTGCGCGTAAACTTCCCGGTCCTCCCAGGCATTATCACATTCGTACACCTGATAGAAGCACACTGCCGGAGCGACCGTGCACTCCACGTTCACACCGTTCATAAGAAGTGTGACCACCGCCTCGGGATCCGTAAAGGAATCCTCCCCGAGATCCACCCAGATCTGGCCCTTAAAGCTTCCCGAAAGCGCATAGGTTCCGGGCGCTGTGATATGGAGGACAGGATTTTGATACGCCTCCTCCGCGCTGTGCATCATCTGCGCGGGAAGGTCCTTTCCGAGAACCGGCAGAGTGCCGTAGATGTAATCGCTGTACGCGGCATCCTGATAATAAGTCACCCATTCCGTCTCGCCGTCATACTTTACCTTCTGAAACTCACTCTCCGGGATCTCCGGATAATAGAAAATATCATGCGCAATGTAGACATCTTCCTCCCCCGTCGGGGCCTCGCCGGTGTAGTACTCCCCGGGAGCATTCTTCACTTCCTCATAATTTCCCGCGGGATCCGAGTGCCAGGTGTAGTCATACTCCTTCACCGCCTCGCCATCGAGGGTCACGGAGCCGTCGGCAAATAAAATCACATGATCCGCTGCTGCCGCGGAAATTGCCGCAGTCTCTGCCTCCACGCCTTCCATTACCGCCTCTGCCTCCGTCTCTGCCTCCGTGACCGAAACCGGGGACGTCTCTGCCGCTGAAACGGCTGCCGAAGTTTCGCTTTCCGCTGCCGCCTCGCCCGTTTCACTTCGCCCGCACGCACTGCAGGCCAAAAGGCCGCACGCAAGAAAAATTGCAAGTATCTTTCTGGACATAAAAAACCTCCGTTATTTCATCCTGACGGAGGTTATCCTACACCGAACCTGTGTTCGAACCATGATTACTTTGTGACGAAACTGTGGACACCGCCGGAAAAAGCATACTGCGATAAGTTGTCTAAATCATGCATTTTAAAGGCCATTTAGACAACTTATCTGCGATATCATGTCTAAATCACACTTTTTTCAGGTCATTTAGACAACTTATCGTCATTTTCCACCGTGACCTCAACATTTTTTCCACTGAAGGCAACACCATATTTAATAATGGCCGTTACCCCTTTTGAGATCATCTCGGCATCATATTTCTTCTCATTGATCTGCCGGAGCGCAGCATCCGCAAGGACCCTCAACTCACTCCCGGAGCAGTTCTTTCCGGCTTTCAGCTCAATCAGGATCCCGGGAAGCGTTTTCACCGAGGGGCTCAACTCGATATCATACCGCCCCTCCCCGGATTCACGGTTTGAGGTCGTATAGGAACCGCCAAGAAGAGCGCAGATCCCCAGCATAAACCCGTGATAAAAATTCTCTTTTGCGGTATCAAAGCTGCTCACCGACTGCACGAGGAGTCTCCGGATCACATCCTTGAGCTTTTCACCGTCCCCGGAGAAAAGTGCCTCCTGCACCGTGATCGCGAGTGACTGCGGGATCATATCCTCAAACTTCCTGAGGATCTCCTTGCGATAGACAAAAGAAACTTCCCTATTCGGCAGGGCAATCTCGCACAGAAAGTCCCCGCCGACAGAGACGGCCGATCGGATGACCTTGAGGTATCCGGCAACCAGCAGAAAACTATACAGAGAGGACGGATGATTTCTGACCTGCGGATAGATCACGCCGGTATCGATATACGTGGTAAAAGAACCGCCGTTTACGAGGGAGGTGAGCTTCTGAAAAATTGCATCATCCGCCTCTCTGATGACTTCGCCGATAATATCATTGTTCCCGGTGGAAAGCCAGAAGGTTCTGGGTTCACACCCGTTACTGAAATAGTTGACGACCGACCACGGGTTGAAAATATCCGTCAATCGGTAAAATATCAATAGTTTTCGGAAGTATGCCGATGTTTTTTCGGAAATATGTCAATTCTTTTCGGAAATATGCCGAGCTATTTTTCTTTTCAGCAGAAAACCCGCGGGAAACGCCCGTTCCCCTCGGGTTGGTTTACTCTTTCTCTGATGTATTGAGATTCTCTAAATACTGTTTTGCGGCTTCGTCTGCCGCTTCCATCACTCCCTGCAGCCTGAGGCACGCTTCCGAGAGGCTTCCGGATTCCCGGACGGCAACCTCCCGGGCGGAAAGTTTCTCCGCGAGGAGCGCATTCTTTGCGGCGAGCTCATCCTTTTCCTTTACCGTCTGATACAGAAGTTCCAGCACCTCATCTCTGTCAGCGGTCCGAAGATTCTTGCCGGACACGGTGGATGCTTTTCGTTTCCGCCGGAAGAAGGATCGCTGGCTTCGCTCCTGTTCGGCCCGGATCCGGGCTTCTTCGAGAAGCGCTGCGGATTTCCGCTCGGCTTCCGCGATGATTCCGGCTGACTTTTCCTCCGCTTTCGAAAGAATGCCGGAGGAGACTTCGTCCAGATCCTCCCGGATAGAGTGGAGTTTCAGATTCTCAAGAAAAAGCTTCGCCGCGGTATCGGCTTTTTCGAGGACATCATTGACCGAAAGACAGGCCTCTGCAAGGCTGCCGCAGTCTGTCACTTTCAGCTGCCGCTCCGCCAGCTGGCTCTTCAGGTCCTCCACCTCTTCATGAAGCCGGGAATTCTCTTTCGAAACCTGGAGCATGATCTCCAGAATTTCTTCCCGATTCAGTTTTTTCAGATCTTTCTCTATCATTTCAGCAGTTCCCGGTCATTCTTCGACGATCACGCCGAAACGGTCAAACGGCCATACCCGGAACACGATCCTTCCGACAATATTTTCCGTATCGATGGCTCCCACCGCACTGTTCCGGGAATCCACCGACGTCGCGCGGTTGTCCCCCATCACGAAAACAGAGGTATCCGGCACCTGATAGGGCAGTTCAATGTTAGTCAGACCGAAATCCTTTGCCCCTTCCGGAAGATAGGATTCCTCGAGAAGC
Source organism: Candidatus Avilachnospira sp. (assembly GCA_045642005.1). Taxonomy (GTDB): domain Bacteria; phylum Bacillota; class Clostridia; order Lachnospirales; family Lachnospiraceae; genus Avilachnospira. The sequence goes on along the minus strand of JAZUHZ010000268.1, from coordinate 452 downwards.
TCTCCGTCCACATAGACATTTCCGTCCTTATCCAGATCGACCCACTGGTGCTCGGAAGCAATGCAGCGCTTGATCAGAAGCTTGCTCCCGTAATAGATACCGATGATATCGCCGGTTTTTACCTCCTTCGATTTCACCGACACCACGATGTCCTTTTCATTCAGAGTCGGATTCATCGAACTGCCGTAGATCCGAAGTACCGGCATGAAAAGGACGGCGACCAGAACGGCACAGGCTGCCACAACGATCAGGATCTCAATGGTACTCCGAAGAAGCTGACGGAAACGACGCTTGTAACGGACCCTTTTCAGTTCCTTTTCAATCTGGTCCAGGCCGGGGACAGTCCCTGTCTCCATGCTCTCCGCCGTCTGATTTTCTGTCATTGTTTCTTCTTGTTTCATAGCCCTCTATTCTGCAGTACAGTCATATACAAGGTACTCATGATCTGTGTT
>JAZUHZ010000267.1:0-5570 GCA_045642005.1 Candidatus Avilachnospira sp. | reverse complement strand
TACACTGTTCAGTCCGAAATACGGCCGTCCTCTTCGACGGTATTATTTCGGCTTCATTCCTGCAGACGGACGGCCAGTCTGTCATTGAACATCTTTATTGCCCGGGAAATTAGAACGGTCACGGTCAGCACGGCGGCATTGGTCAGGATCCTGCTTCCCGTCACGGAGAAGAATGCACGGACGAAAAAGTTTCCGAATACCATCTGGGTAAAATAAAGTTCCAGCGTCATGGCGCCGAAGCGCTCGACGAAAGGCGGGACTTTCCCCGATCCCGCCGCATCAAGAAGCATGACAGTCCCCAGCATGACAGGGATCCCGGTCAGATAGAACGTGCCACGGAACGGAACATCGAGCCGGTCGGCATACCCGAAACGGTATACGAGCACCGTACCCGCGATAAGAAGCACCGACCCGTACAAAACGCTTTTCCGGGGCGTAAGTTTTTCCCTGAACCGTACGGCATACGCTCCCAGGATCATGGACGGTATTCTGAAAAGGAAGATACCGAAGTCCTGCAGCGGCCGCAGGATACCGAGGATCAGGTATACTGCCGCGGCCCATCCTGCCATCAGAAGGACAAAGGAAGGAAGAGGCTTTTTCCGGCAGATCCTGTGCAGAGGGGGCAGGATCAGGTACATCATCATTATGGAAGGTATGAACCAGAGGAATCTCCCGGCAAGCAGTGCCGCCATAAACGGCGGCAGCAGCTTGGCGGCCCTGTTCTCAAGGAATCTTCCGTAATCATCCACGGGATGCGATACCAGCGAAAAAGCGGAGATGAAAAAGAAGATATCCACTCCCGGAAAGGTCGATGCGATCAGAAAGCGCTCGACACGTCCGGGAAGGCTCCCGTACCCGAACACAGGGATCCAGCAATGATACAGCAGTATCTCCAGTGCCGCAAAGGAAGCGATCAGTCTTTTGGAACTACGGCTCATAGCGGGAATTGTCCTTTGTCATCAGATCAGGCTCCATGCCGTCCAGTTCCGCAGCCATCTCTCTGAAATTATCCGTGATGGCCGAGGCCGTGCTCCGATCAGACATGATCAGTACGACGTAATGGTCCGTGTAGGTCACGATCACTGTCTCGGATCCGACGCACAGCCATTTGTTCGGGTCGGCATTCATACACACCTGACGGGCCTTTTCTGCACCGCTGCCGTCCGGCAGGTACATCACGACCATCGAATGAGGCGTGATGCTGACAAGCGCATCCGCCGAGGCGGCGGTGATACCGTCTTCATACGGTATAAAGGAATAGCGTTCGAAACTTGTCTCATCGAGTTTTACGATCTCATACGGAGGGACCTCCACACCTGTGTAAAGCTGCTCGGCGATGCTTTCGGGGGAAAGAGGCGGAGGATCCGCCGTGCCGGTCTGCGCACAGCCCGCAAGACATAGTACCGTCAGCACCAGAGCCAGGACACCGGGGACGGTACGTGCTTTCGGCCTATTCATGAACGTCCTCCAAAGCAGGATCCTTTTCTCTTCTGCGGTATCCGCACTTGGGACACACTCCGTTCTCATCCAGAGCGATACCGCAGAGAGGACAGCGGTCCATGCTTCCGGTGACCTCGTATTCCTGGCTGGCCGCATTCACACCGCTCGTGAAGGTGATCTTCGAGATGTTCAGTCTGTCTTTGAGAAGATCGTAAACGATCCGGATCATTCCCTCCACCGTCATCGTTTCCTTCGTCACGACAAGACGGCATTCGGGATAGGCGGAGGCGAGAGCCGTACGGAAAGCAGGCCCCTTCATCTTATTCTGAGGAGAGCCGTCCAGGATCCCCTGCGCCCCGTACACGTTCAGGACCGCCGGAAGCAGCGGATCATCCTCCCTCAGGATCAGAGCGTGATCAAAGTTTTTAAGGACCTCCCAGGCTGTCTTCTGTATCTCATTGCACGGGAAGACCATGTTTACCCCGGGGTTGACAGTGTCCTCCACTTCCAGTGTCAGGGTACAGGTATGTCCGTGAAGATACTGTGCCTCGCCCCTGAAACCGTAAAAACGGTGGGCGTACTGCAGACTGAGTGTTGCAATGCTTTTCATATATATATTCTCCTTTCGGTTTAGTATTCGTAATGTAATGACCGTTCCCTTATACGGGCATGGGCGTATAACCTATGATGCAGTACATAAGATTGAGATACGCCGCAAACGTGGTCCAGAGGAACAGAACTCCCATCATGATGCCTGCTCCGCGGCGGATCCGGAAGAATCTTACCGTGCACAGCCAGATCAGTACCCACATCGCCAGGAGCCATATCAGGGAGAAGATATAGAGCCCGTATGAAAAGAAGAACATGGGCCAGAAGAAGTTCATGATCAGCTGCGCTGCGTAAAACAGAAGCGCTTTCAGCCGCTGTTCCGTGTCGGAGGAAGAAGTATGCACAAGATAGGAAGCCAGCCCCATCACTATGTAAAGCAGTGTCCATACGATCGGGAACACCCATCCCGGAGGCGCGAGCGGAGGACGGTTGACGGTCTCATAGATCTTCATGTCTCCGGATGTAAGGAATGCCGATGCTATCCCGACAGTCAGCGGTATGATAAGGGCTATGATCATTGCCCCGATATGTATTCTGCGTTCATTGTCAGTTTTCACAGCAGTTCACCTCCTGTCCGTCATTGCAGGACGTATCCGTCTCCTCCGCAGCGCAGGAAACATCGTTTTCGGCACAGCGTCTGCCGCTGCGGTGATTCATGATCAGGGCCGCGGTGCACCCTCCGAGGATGAACGCTCCGGAGATCGCAGCGGTCATCAGTAAGGTTTTCATAGTGTCTTTCATTTTGTTTTTTCTCCTTTCAAACTTTTCTATGCTGATCAGCAGCCTCGGATACGAAGATCCGTTGTCCTGACGGTCCGGGTCCAGTTTCTTCGGCGCTGTCGTTCCTTTTGCAGTCCGGCTCCGTACGGATATGTTTTACAATCCGTCGATATGTTTGCCCTTGCGGGGCAGGGCCGGGCGTGGTATATTATTATCAGAACCTTATCTATATGTTCTGATTAAAGTTTATCAGCTTATGCTGTAAGAGCAATACACAGTAACGAAGCGCCGGTGCTTCGTTTATAAGGATGAAAGGAGAAGAAAACATGCATATGCGAAGCGAAGAAGACTATCTTCCCCAGATCATGAGCCTCAACCCCACCGATCTGATCAACTGGTGCCGAAACAGAAAACAGTTCCTCGGACTTTCCAATCAGCGTCTGGCGGAGGAATCGGGCGTTCCCGTGGGTACGATCGACAGGATCATGGCAGGAAAATATACCGAGTTCCGCTACAGTTCCATCCAGCCGATCGTAACGGTGCTGATCGGCTTCCGGGAAGATACACCGAAACCGGAAAATGCGGATACGCAGCAGGTACAGAGCTATTACGACACCATCGAAGGATACAAACTCGTCGTCGAAAACAAGAACCACATGATCGACGAACTGAAGGCCGCATGCGAACAGTTTGCGCAGGAGATAGAATATCTGAAACTGGAAAACGAACGGAAACACCAGGCGATCCTGAGCCAGCAGGAGCACACAAAATGGCTGGAGGGCATCATCGATGACCTTCGCCGCAGATAGGATAATCGAAAAAAAAGGAGCATATCTTCTGATGTCATCAGGTCAGGATGACATCGGAAGATATGCTCCTCAGTTTTTTCAGCATAACGCAGCCGGGAAGATGAGATCTTTTTTATCTCCTCTCTGTTTTACGCAATAAAAAAACCTGAGCAGTGCTCAGGCGAATGATCAATGGTTGCGGGGGAAGGACTCGAACCTCCAGCCTCCGGGTTATGAGCCCGACGAGCTGCCAATTGCTCCACCCCGCGTCGCATGATTATTATATAACATAAATGACATTTTGTCAATGAATTCACTGATTATATCATTAAGATATCATTAGAGTAAATTCTCAAAGTAAGTTCCACAGTGGACTTGGAGCGGAAGTTAAGTCAGGAAATCTTTTTATAGGGTAGAATTAACTTCAGGAAGGATCCTCAATCCATCTGAAAGGAGTTATTCTAATGACAGATCATGTCTCTAAAAATAAACATCTCACTCTCCAGGACCGCGAGTTCATCATGAGCGCTCTTTCTTCCGGCTGCTCCTTTAAACACATTGCACTCCGGATCGGCAAAGATCCCACCACCATTTCCAAAGAGGTCAAGAAACACTTTGAAATCAGGCCTACCCACATTCATTATCAGGATGCCTCCGGCAACCCTGCTCCGTCTCCCGTTTGCCCTCAGCTTCTGAAAGCCCCTTATGTCTGCAATCCATGCGACAAGCTCCACCGCTCCTGCAAATATGATAAGCATGTTTATATTGCCGCTTCCGCACATAAGGAGTACAGAGACTTCCTCTCGGAAGCAAGACAGTGCATCGCTTTGGATGAAGAAGACTTCATTGCCTTTGATAAAGCTCTGTACAAGGCCGTCCACGATGATAAAAGTCACCTTTATCATTTCCTCAGAAGCACTGATTCACCTTATTCCCTTTCTTCTGTCTATCGGCTTCAGAGTCAGGGAAAACTCTCCATTTCCGCCATCGATCTTCCAAGAAAAGTAAAGTTCAAACAGCGTGCTCATAAACCCGTTGACTCCGTCCCGCCTCAGAAAAAGATCGGCAGGACCTATGAGGACTTTCAGCTCTATCTGCAGGATAACGATATATCATCCTGGGTCGAGATCGATACCGTTATAGGACGCGCCGGAGGGAAAGTCCTTTTCACCTGCATCTTTACAGGATACAACTTTATGTTCGGACTTCTTCTTGAAGACAAGACGGCTGCTCAGATGGCTATTGCCATAACATCTCTCAAAGAGCGTCTGCTGAAGGCAGGATACTGCTTCGGAGATATATTTCCATTGATCCTGAGCGATAACGGAGGAGAGTTCAGCTGTATCAGTACCTTTGAGAACGATCCTGACGGGAACAGGGAATCAAGCTTGTACTTCTGCCGTCCCTACAGATCATCCGACAAACCTCATGTGGAAAAGAACCATACGCTGTTAAGAGACATATGTCCCAAAGGAATGAGCTTTGATGACTTCACGCAGGAAACAGTCAATAAGATCTTCTCTCATGTGAACAGCGTTAAACGAAAAATGTACAACGGAAAAAGCGCCTATGAAATGTTTACATTTGCATATGGCAAGGACCTTGCAGAAGTCCTCGGGATTCAAGAGATTCCACCTCTTGAAGTAAAACAGGACCCAAGCCTGCTTGATGACTTAGGGATCATCAAGTAAGTACCAATCAACCCTATATAACACGGATCCTTCCTGAATTAAACGCCACTCAGGTGGATTTTACTTTGAGAAATCTTCCTCTCAAGGTCTGTTTGCCATACTCTATTTTATACCATAGAAGAAAAAAGTCACAGGATAATGATATATCTGTGACTGAAATCTAATGATTTGCTGCAGTAAGTTCCGCATTTCCCGAATTAAACGCCGCTTATTTCACTGTGGAACTTACTTTGAGAATTTACGTCCAGTAAAAAGGAAGGCCGCCGGAGATCCGGAGGCCCTCAGGGATCATTCTATTCTTCCTTTGGCGTCATGTTCTCCA
>JAZUHZ010000266.1:0-14703 GCA_045642005.1 Candidatus Avilachnospira sp. | reverse complement strand
GACACTGAGGAACGCTACGGTTGAAGAGATTCTGGAAATCCCGGAGATGGACAGAAGAAGCGCGGAGAGCGTTGCGGAGTTCTTTCATAATCCGTGAGCATAATCCGTGTGAAACATCTCCGACGTTTCACGCGGATTATGTTATATAGGATGAAACATCTGCGACGTTTCACGCGGATTCTGTTTTCATATTTTACACCTGTCAGGTAAAAATTAGCGGTGTTTTTAAGGATTTTGTATATTGACACTGCTGTTGACATGACTTAAAATCTTAACGAAAGTGCGGGTATTGGCTTCCGATGAAAGAGCAGGTACACGCTTTATCTTAACGTGTTTAATTTTGGAGGAATTTATGGCTTTATATAATCATCAGGCGATTGAGAAGAAATGGCAGAAGATATGGGCTCAGAATCCGGTAAATGTCAATGACGGAAAGAAAGAGAAGCATTACTGCCTTGATATGTTCCCGTATCCTTCAGGCTCCGGCCTTCATGTAGGACACTGGAGAGGATACGTGATCTCCGATGCGTGGTCACGGTATCAGATCATTAAGGGAAAATATGTGATCCATCCGATGGGATGGGACGCTTTCGGTCTGCCTGCCGAGAACTATGCCATAAAGAACCATGTTCATCCCGCAGTCTCCACCGCACAGAACGTGGCGAACATCAAGGAGCAGATCAAGCAGATCAACGCTGTGTATGACTGGGATATGGAAGTAAATACCTCGGATCCCGATTATTATAAGTGGACCCAGTGGATTTTTGTCAAGATGTTCGAGAACGGCCTTGCCTACGAGAAGGAATTCCCGATCAACTGGTGTCCTTCCTGCAAGACCGGTCTTGCCAACGAGGAAGTGGTGAACGGCTGCTGCGAGAGATGCGGAAGCACCGTAACCAAGAAGAATCTCCGTCAGTGGATGCTTAAGATCACGGCCTATGCGGACCGTCTTCTGGAAGACTTAAATAAGCTTGACTGGCCGGAGAAGGTGAAGAAGATGCAGACCGAGTGGATCGGCAAATCTTACGGCGCCGAAGTGGATTTCAAGCTGGAGACACCGATTGATGGCAAAGACCATATCACCGTATTTACGACCCGTCCCGATACTCTGTACGGAACCACCTTCATGGTCGTGGCTCCCGAGTATGAACTCGCAAAGAAACTGGCAACTCCGGAAAATAAGGAAGCCGTAGAGAAGTATATTCTGGATGCTTCCATGAAGTCCAATGTGGACCGTATGCAGGATAAGGTAAAGACCGGCGTTCCGACCGGTTCCTACGTGGTCAACCCGCTGACCAAAAAGCCGATGCCTGTATGGGTGGCCGACTATGTTCTCGCTGATTACGGTACCGGTGCCGTGATGGGTGTTCCCGCGCACGATCAGCGTGACTGGGAATTTGCTAAGAAGTTCGGTTTTGATATCATCCCCGTGATCTCTCCCGACGGAGAGGATGTGGATGTGTCCGAGCATGCCTATGAGGCTCCGCAGGGAGTGCTCATCAATTCCGGCGAATGGACCGGCAAGTCCTCCGCCGACATGAAGAAGAACGGTCCCGCCATCATCGAAGAGATGGGCTACGGAAAGAAGACCACTCAGTACAAGCTTCGTGACTGGGTATTCTCCCGTCAGCGTTACTGGGGCGAGCCGATCCCGATCGTTCACTGCCCGTGCTGCGGCAACGTGGCTGTACCGGTAGAGGAGCTTCCGCTCCGTCTTCCTGAGGTAGAGAGCTACGAGCCGACCGGTACCGGAGAGTCACCGCTCGCTGCCATCGATTCCTGGGTAAACTGCAAGTGCCCGAAGTGCGGCGCCGATGCCAAGCGGGAAACCAACACCATGCCCCAGTGGGCCGGTTCCTCCTGGTATTTCCTCCGTTATGTGGATAACAAGAATGATAAGGAACTGGTATCGAAGGAAAAGGCCGAGAAGTATCTGCCTGTTGACATGTATGTCGGCGGCGTTGAGCATGCCGTGCTCCATCTTCTCTATGCAAGATTCTACACCAAGTTCCTGCATGATATCGGAGTTGTTGACTTTGACGAGCCGTTCCTCCGCCTCTTTAACCAGGGCATGATCTGCAAGAATGGCGACAAGATGAGTAAGAGTAAAGGAAACGTGGTATCTCCCGATGATATGGTACGGGATTACGGCTGCGATGCCCTGAGACTCTATGAACTCTTCATGGGACCGCCGGAGCAGGATGCCGAGTGGGATGACCGCGGCATGGACGGCGTATACCGTTTCCTGGCCCGTCTCTATAAGCTTGCGGTGGATTCAAAGGAAGCCGATGTCAAAGAGACCAAAGAGATGCTTACCGAGCGTCATAAACTGATCAAAGATATCGAAACCAGATTCGAAGCCTTCAGTCTGAACACTGTTGTTTCAGCATTCATGGAGCACAATAACGCGCTCATTGAAATTGCCAAGAAGGAAGGCGGCGTCGATAAGGAAACCCTTAGGACCTTTGCCATTCTTCTTTCTCCGTTTGCTCCCCATATGGGTGAGGAAATCTACAGTGAAATGGGCGGAGAAGGCTCTGTCTTTGCCGCTGGCTGGCCGGAATATGATGAAGCCCAGGCGAAAGATGATTTCATTAAGGTACCGGTACAGGTAAACGGGAAAGTGAAACTCGTGCTCGAGATCACCGAAGACATGGAGAAGGATGCCGTGCTCGAAAAGGCATGCGCGGAGCTTTCCGGAAAGATCACCGGAAATATCGTGAAGAAGATCTATGTTCCCGGGAAGATCGTGAACCTTGTAGTGAAATAAAGTAAGGATTTAATCAATGACAGAACAAAGGACAAATACCGCCAGCCGCAGAAATACGGCTTCCCGGAGAACAGGATCCGGAAGCCATAGATCCGGCGGCGGCAGAGGCCGGAAAAATAAACACAGCTCCCAGGATACGATGTGGCTTGTGATCGGCGGTCTGATCGTAATCGGACTTCTGGTCGCGATTCTTCTCGTATCCGGGAAAAACAAAGGAAACACGAAGAAACCTGTGGAGGAGACTTCCGCGGAAGCCGCCTCCGAGACGGAGGAAACACTTTCCGATGAGGTTGTATACGGGGACTACGTGCTCGACCTTACCGGCATCAAAGGATTTCCGCAGGATGCAAGGATCAATGTCCGCGACAAATCCAGAGCGGAAATCTACAGTGAAGCCGCCAAACTTTATACCTGGAGCATGAAGATCACAAACGGCAGCGCGGATGTCGGCAATGTCGTGAAACCTACCGTGGATGTCAACGCCACCACGGAGGCGGCGACGATGGGAGATGCCGAAAATCCGGATTCCGCCGTCGAAAATACCGAAGGCGTGGCCGCTCTCACAGAGATTACCGTCTCCAAATCCATCGATGTACCGGACCTTGTCAATCCGGTGATCCGGCAGACGGTCGAAGAGATCTTTGCTGACGACATGCGGACAAAGAATGAGAAGCATGCAAAGGTAAAAGCAAAAGAAAAGGCCAGAGAGACCGAAACCGCAGAAAAGAAAAAGGGAAAGAAGAATAAGGAAACCGAAGCCGAAAGCACTGAAGCGGAAAGCTCTTCCGACGAACAGGACAGCATGATCTTCTTTGCCGCTCTCGGTGATGTCAGCGCGGAGATCGAAGAGGTCGCCACCTATGCCGAGGATATGTGGTATGAGGAAGCAAAAGGCGAAGGAATCGGCTCCTTTGATAAAACCACCGAAAAATTCCTGATGGAGGGAGCCAAAGACGGATCCTGCGTGGATAAGGAAAAGCTGATCGCCATGATCACGGAAGCTGTCGATAACGGTGACTTTGAGAAGACAATCGAAGCGCCCGTGGAAAAGATTCCTTCTGCCAGCGCACAGAAAAACGGTGAGTATCAGATCATCGGCACGTTCACTACGAAAACCACCAACAACGCCGTGAGAAACAAGAACGTAAGCCTTGCCTGTCAGGCGCTGAACGGTACCATCGTCCGGGCCGGAGAGGAGTTCTCCTATAACAGTACGATCGGAGAAAGAACCGCGGAAAAGGGCTACGGTGCAGCGGCCGCCTATCTGAACGGAGAAGTCGTGCAGGAGATCGGCGGCGGCGTGTGCCAGGTGTCCTCCACCCTTTATAATGCCGTACTGAAAGCGGGACTGAAGACGACGAAGAGAACCTCCCATACCTTTAAACCGACATACGTGACACCCGGTGAGGATGCCACCGTCAGCTGGGGAGGACCGGACTACCGGTTTGCCAACCTTCCGTCCCAGCCGGCTCTTTCCTATGATAACACCTTTGCCATCGGTATTCTTGCACATTATTCCGATAATACGGTAACGGTATCGATTTACGGAAGACCGGTTTTAAAGCCCGGATATTCCCTTTCTCTGGAATCCGTACAGACCGGAGAGAAAGAAATCGTCCGTGTGCTCATTCCGCCGGAAGATACGGAAAAAGAACCGACCACCGGAGACAAGGGATCGTCCTGGAAGACCTATCTGATCGTGAAGAAAGACGGCACTGAGGTCTCAAAGAACGAAGACCACAACACCTATTATTCAGGACATACCGAGTATTACCGGGAGACCGAAGCCACCAGCGAGACAGAGAGCTCATCGGAAGAAACCGAAAGCTATACCGGTCCCATCGGCCCGGGAATGCCTTCCGATGCCTATAATCAGCTGATCTCCGGCAATCCGAGCGGCCCCGGACAGAGTTCAACGGAGAGTACTGTTCCCGAAACAAGCGCACAGGATGCTCCGCAGAGTCCCGGAGGAAATGCAGAGTCCCCGATGATCGTGGATGCTCCCGGAGGCGGCGGCAATCTGCCGGGAGGTGACAATACGCCGGGCGGCGGGGTACCCGTTGCCGGTCCCGGATCAGATGCCGGAGGGAACCTTAACGAAGCGCCGGGCGGCCCCGGCGGGATCGTACAGAACGGACCGTAACAGAAGAGAGGTAGGATAAATGGATCAGTTAAAAGAAATCAGAGAGAGTGTACTTGAAAGAATAGCCGGATGTGCGGATCTTGAGGCACTCAACGAGATCAGGGTGGAATTCCTCGGCAAAAAAGGAAAGATCACTTCTGTTATGAAGGAAATGAAGAATCTTTCCCCGGAAGAAAGACCTGCTTTCGGTCAGAAAGTAAATGAGCTTCGTGAAAAAGCGGAGAATGCACTGGAAGACGCCAAAACAAAGCTTCAGCAGGCAGCCAGGGAAGCAAAACTAAAGAGAGAGACCATTGATGTCACGCTGCCTTCGGAAAAAGCAGATTTCGGTCACGCGCATCCCTGCCAGCTGGCGCTCGATGAAATGGAGCGGATCTTTACGGGAATGGGATACGAAGTTGTGGAAGGACCCGAGATCGAATGGCAGGAGTATAACTTCACCAAGCTGAACATTCCGGAGGGACATCCCGCAAGAGACGAGCAGGATACTTTCTATATCAATGATCAGATCCTTCTCCGGAGCCAGACCTCTCCGGTACAGGCCCGGGTCATGGAAAAAGGAAAACTGCCTATCCGTATGATCGCTCCCGGACGTGTGTTCCGTTCCGATTCCATCGATGCCACCCACAGCCCGTCTTTCCATCAGATTGAAGGACTTGTTGTAGATAAGCATATCACCATGACCGACCTCAAAGGCACGCTGACTCAGTTTGCCAGAGAACTGTTCGGAGAGGATACAAAGACCCGTTTCCGTCCCCATCATTTCCCGTTCACAGAGCCCAGTGCAGAGGTGGACGTAAGCTGCTACAAGTGCGGCGGAAAGGGATGCCGTTTCTGTAAGGGAGAGGGATGGATCGAAATCCTAGGATGCGGTATGGTGCATCCGAATGTTCTTTCGATGTGCGGAATCGACCCCGAAGAGTATACCGGATTCGCCTTTGGTGTGGGTCTTGAGAGAATTGCTCTTCTGAAGTATGAGATTGATGACATGAGACTTCTCTATGAGAATGATCTCAGGTTCCTCGGCCAGTTCTGAGTAGGGAGGATATGAGATGAATACACCGCTTTCATGGATTAAAGATTATGTACCCGGTCTTTCCTGCACTGCGCAGGAGTATTCCGACAGAATGACCCTTACCGGGACAAAAGTAGAGAGTTATGAGGTTCTGGATAAGAACTTAAAGAATATCGTGGTCGGAAAGCTTACGGCCGTTGAGAAGCATCCCGACGCGGATAAGCTGAAGATCTGCCAGGTGGACATCGGCGGTAAATCCGTACAGATCGTCACCGGCGCCGGAAATATCACAGAAGAGTCCGTGGGACTTTATGTTCCCTGCGTTCTGGACGGCGGCAAAGTGGCCGGCGGACACGACGGCGGACCGCTTCCCGAAGACGGAATCGAAATTAAAAACGGAAAGCTCCGCGGCATTGATTCCTACGGCATGATGTGTTCTATTGAGGAACTCGGTTCCGATAAGAACGCCTATCCGCTGGCTCCGGAAAACGGAATCTATATCTTCCCGGAGGCACTTGTTTCGGAACTGTCCCTGAAGCCCGGCGACAGTGCCATAAAAGCGCTTGGCATGGATGACGTCGTCGTGGAATACGAGATCACCTCAAACCGTGTGGACTGCTACTCCATCCTCGGAATCGCAAGAGAAGCCGCAGCCACGTTCGGAAAGGAATATCGTCCTGTCGAGATCCGAAAGACCGGAAACGATGAGGATGTGAATGATTACCTCAAAGTCACGGTAAAGAATACGGAGCTCTGCCCCAGGTTCTGCGCGAGAATGGTAAAAAACATCAAATTTGCGCCTTCCCCGGAATGGATGCAGAAGCGTCTCCGCAATTCCGGGATCCGTCCGATCAACAACCTCGTGGATATCACGAATTTCGTCATGCAGGAATTCGGACAGCCGATGCATGCCTATGATTATGACACTCTTTCCGGTCATGAGATCATCGTAAAGACCGCGGAAGACGGAGATACCTTCCAGACGCTGGACGGACAGATCCGGAACGTGGATTCCACCGTTCTGATGATCAACGACGGGGAGAAGGCAGTCGGAATCGGCGGCATCATGGGCGGCGAAAACTCCAAGATCACGGAGAACGTTAAGACCGTGGTTTTCGAAGCGGCCAACTTTAACGGAACGAATATCCGTCTTTCCGCAAAGAAAGTAGGCCTTCGCACGGACGCTTCCTCCATTTTCGAAAAGGGACTGGATCCGGCCAATGCGGAAGCAGCGATCAACCGGGCCTGCCAGCTGGTGGAAGAGCTCGGATGCGGCGAAGTAATCGGCGGCATGATCGATGTCTATGCATGTCCTGAGAAGACAGAAACCGTGAAATTCGAGCCGGAGAGGATCAATAACCTGCTCGGCACCGACATTTCCGCAGAGGAAATGAAGGAAATCTTCCAGAAGATCGATCTCGGATTTGATGAGGAAAAGAACGAAGTCATCGTTCCCTCCTTCCGGAGAGACCTGCACTGCATGGCTGATCTTGCAGAAGAAGTGCTCCGTTTCCACGGATATGACAAGATCGAGGATACCCTTCCGGTCGGTGAAGCAACCACCGGCAAGCTTTCCTATAAGCTTCGCGTCGATGAGATCCTTCGCCGGATCTCCGAAGCCAACGGTTTCTCTCATGCCATGACCTATGCTTTTGAGAGCCCGAAGGTATTCGATAAACTGCTTCTTCCGGAAGAGGATCCGCTGAGACAGTGTATTGTGATCAGTAACCCCCTGGGAGAGGATTTCTCCGTGATGCGGACGCAGCCGGTTAATGCCATCCTGACGGCTCTGTCATTTAACTATAATCACAGAGCGCCGTCCTGCCGTCTCTATGATCTTTCCAATATTTATCTTCCGAAGGCACTGCCGCTTACGAAACTTCCGGATGAGAGAGAGCAGCTCACGCTCGGTGCCTACGGCGACGGTGTGAACTTCTATCAGATGAAGGGCGTTGCGGAGACCCTCTGTGATGCGCTTGGTCTGACAAAAATCCTTGAGTTTTCTCCGGCATGCGATAAGGCATTCCTCCACCCGGGAAGAAAAGCGGAGATCATTTACGACGGTACTGTGATCGGCTATATGGGTGAGGTTCATCCGGAGGCAGCCCTTAATTATGATATCAAGGAAGGCACCGAGGTATACCTGCTTGTACTCGATATCCCGGCTATTCTTCCTCTTGTGACCTTTGAACGGATTTATGAGGGCATTGCGAGATTCCCGTCCACCGGCCGTGACATCTCCATGCTGGTACCGAAGGAGATCCTCTGCGGGGATATCGAAAAGATGATCCGCCAGAGAGGCGGAAAGCTTCTGGAGAAGTTAAAGCTCTTTGATATCTATGAAGGCTCCCAGGTAGCCGAAGGACATAAGTCCATGGCCTATTCGCTTTCGTTCCGGGCTGCGGACAGAACGCTTACGGACGACGAGGTCAACGGCGTGATGAGAAAGATCCTGAACGGACTTTCTTCCATGGGAATCGAACTGAGAAGTTAAAGGTTTCTGCTTGACATAATACGGCGAGCTGTGGTATACTCCCAATGTTGTGCAGAAAAAGTACAGAGGTAAATCATATGGTTATTTTCGTATCAATCATTTTTGTAATCATCGGCATTATCCTTTCGGCCATCATCCTGATGCAGGAAGGAAGAACCCAGGGCCTTGGCGCTATCAGCGGAATGGCTGACAGCTACTTCGGTAAAGTTAAGGGACGCACCATGGAAGGTCTTCTTCAGAAGATCACCAAGATCGGCGCGATTGCATTCTTCGTAATTGCATTAGCCCTGAACCTTCTCATGAAGTAAATTTACATTTGGAGGCCCGGTCGGATGACCGGGCCTTTTTCTCACTATGGATAACATTAAACTCATTGCCAATAACAAAAAAGCATATTACGACTACTTCGTGGATGAGACTTACGAGGCCGGCATTGAACTTTACGGCACCGAGGTGAAGTCCGTCCGCATGGGGCACGCTTCCGTCAAGGAAGCCTACATCCGGTTTATCAAAGGAGAGCTCTATGTGATCGGCATGAATGTAAGCCCCTACGAGAAGGGCAATATATTCAATAAAGAGCCGCTTCGTGACCGGAAGCTTCTCATGCACAAAAAGGAACTCCTGAAGCTTTCTTATAAGCTTAAGGAAAAGGGGTATACGCTCGTGCCGCTGGAAGTCTACTTTAAGGGATCCCTTGTCAAGGTGAAGGTGGGGCTCTGTCGCGGAAAGAAACAGTACGATAAGCGCGAGGCTCTGGCCGAAAAGAGCCAGAAGCGGGAGCTCGAGAAGCAGTATAAAGAGGCACGGATTCGCATCTAGAGAAATTGTTGCGTACCGTTCTTCTTTGTGGTAAAATATCAGTAAGGGCTTGTACCGGATTCGACTGGTGACAGGAGGAAGAAACAGCATGTAGAGGATGATGGACACCTCTTAAATCCGACATCAAAAATTAAACGCAGAAGATTGCGAACTTTGCGCAGCCTAAGTGCTGAGCACCCCGGTCTCTGACCGGTTAAGCTTTACGGATATCGCCGCTGTACTCCGTAAGGTTCAAAAGAAGCCGGCTGCCGTATGTTAAGAAAACTGTTGAGAGACATACCTAAGACAACCTCATCAGTCCTTCGGAGGACGGTTCGTTTTCCATCCGCTCCGGACGGTATAAAAGAAGAATAAACATGTAGAACAGCTTAGGATTGTCATCAGGACAGGGGTTCGACTCCCCTCAGGTCCATCAAAACAAAGAAAAGAACCATATTGAACCGTTGTGTTTGATATGGTTCTTTCCAGATTAGGGAAAGTTTTATGAATAAGAAAGATTATATCGCAGTATTTGATTCCGGCATCGGAGGTCTCAGCGTTCTCCGCAGGCTCCGGGAGGTCATGCCCAATGAAAATTATCTCTATTACGGGGACAGCCTAAATGCCCCGTACGGTCAGAAAAGCCGGGAGGAGATAGAGGCGCTCTGTGCAGAGGTCACGGAAAAGCTACTCCGGGAAGGAATCAAATGTGTCGTGATTGCCTGCAATACGGCGACCAGTGCCGCGATCGGGTATTTATCGGAAAAGTATCCGGATCTTCAGTTTATCGGTATTGAACCTGCCGTGGCATGGGCAGCGGAAGAACTCGAGAATCCGTCGGTCCTTACCCTGGCGACCAACTATACGATCCACGGGGAAAGGTATCAGAACAGTGTCAAAAGCCTTTCCGGAAAAGGAAGTTTTACCGGGAAAGGAGCGCCCGGTCTTGTGACCTTTGTTGAGTCCGGAGTGACCGACACTTCTGTTACGGAGGAATGCAGGACGTATATCCGAAGCCTGTTTGACGGGATTCCGTCGGGACCGGATGCCATTGTGCTCGGGTGCACGCATTTTCCGTTCCTTTCCGATACGATCCGGGAAGAGGCATCGCTTTATTTCGGAAAAGAACCTGCGATGTTTGATGCGGCCGTGATCACGGCCCGTAAAACACGGGAGTATCTTTTTTCAATCGACGCGCTCAACGAACAGAAAGATGCGGGAAGGGTTCTTCTTTTGAATTCAGATCCTGCGAAAATCGGATTGATGAAGGAGCTGTATGAATCCTGAGGAACTCAGAAAGAAACTGAAAAAAGGCAGTTTTTCCGAAAATGAGCCGATGAATCTTCATACCACGTTCCGTGCCGGCGGACCGGCACGGTATTACGCGGTTCCCTGCGACGAAGAGGAACTTTTATTTCTCCTTACTCTTTCCCGGGAAGAGGGGATTCCTTTCTATATCATCGGGAACGGATCGAACCTTCTGGTATCGGACCGGGGATTTCAGGGACTTGTGATCAACCTCGGGAAGAATGACGGTACGGTCTTTACAGAGCTTTCCTGTACGGTGGAAGGAGAGACCGGGATCATCACCGCGGGAGCCGGGTGCCTCATGAGTGCCATCGGTCATTTTGCTCTGGAGAATTCCCTTACGGGGTTTGAACCTTTAAGCGGGATTCCAGGATGTGCCGGCGGAGCCGCGATCATGAATGCGGGTGCCTACGGCGGAGAAGTGAAAGACGTGATCGAAAGCGTGAGAGCGATTCTCCCGGATGGTTCCCTCCGTGAATTCGGAAAAGAGGAACTTTCCTTTTGCTATCGCGGATCGTCACTTTCCGATGCGGGAGCCATTGTGACAAGAGTAACATTCCGCCTTGTGAAATGGGAACAGACACAGATCAAAGCGGACATGGACGAATATACCAGGCGGAGAAAAGAAAAACAGCCGCTTGAACTGCCGTCTGCCGGCTCTACCTTCAAAAGACCGGAAGGATACTTTGCCGGAAAACTGATCGAAGACGCGGGATTAAAAGGAAAACGGATCGGCGGAGCCTCTGTCAGTGAAAAACATGCCGGCTTTGTGGTGAATGATCAGAGCGGGACGGCTTCGGATATCTACCGGTTGATCCTTTTCATCGAGAAGACAGTTTATGAACAGAGCGGAGTCCGGCTGGAACCTGAAGTAAAAATGATCGGAGACTTTTCATGAGCAAAGTAATCGTAACGCCGGATGAAATGATCGATGAGAGAGTCAGTGTCAAAGCCCTCTCTGAAAAAATGGGCCTGACCAATCTGACTCCGGAGATCGATACTTCCGACAGATATATCGAATTTTATGATGTCAACAGGGCAGCTCTGCAGCTCACCGGATTTTTTGACCATTTTGATATTACCAGAGTACAGGTGGTCGGCCGGGTGGAACAGCAGTACATTGATGATTCCGACCACGAAAGGATTCTCGCCAATTTTGACAAGCTCGGTTCTTTTAATGTACCCTGTGTCGTATTTACGAGAGGGTATATCCCATCTGCGGATATTGTGAACTGCCTTCGGAAACACGGCGTACCCGTTCTGAGTTCGGACCAGACGACTTCAGAGCTGAACTCCGAAATGATCCGATGGCTCAGGGTACAGCTGGCTCCGTGTATCTCCATCCACGGTGTTCTGGTAGACGTTTACGGTGAAGGCGTGCTCATCCTCGGGGATTCCGGCGTCGGAAAATCCGAGGCGGCGCTGGAGCTTGTGAAGCGCGGACACCGGCTTGTGACGGATGATGTGGTGGAAATCCGGAAGGTATCGGAAGATACCCTTGTCGGATGCGCACCGGAAAAGACCAAGAACTTTATTGAGCTCCGGGGCATCGGGATCATCAATATCCGCGATCTGTTCGGATTTGAGGCCATCAAGGACACCCAGTCGATCGACATGGTCATCCGGGTCGAGGACTGGAATAAGGATAAGGTCTACGACCGGATGGGGCTTGAGGAGAACTATACCGAAATCCTCGGAAACAAGATCATCTGTCATGAGATCCCGATCCGTCCGGGCAGAAACCTGGCCATCATCGTGGAGTGCGCGGCCATCAATAACCGTGCCAAGAAGACAGGATACAATGCCGCAAAGGAATTCCTTGACAGAGTACGGATGAATTAGAAAAGAGCGAGCGTATGAGGCTTTTTATCGTTACGGGAATGAGCGGGGCCGGAAAGACAGTGGCCTTAAAGACCATGGAAGACATGGGTTTTTTCTGTGTGGATAATCTTCCGACGGAGCTGATCGTGAGTTTCTCCATGCTGATTGCCAAAGATGACGAGAAAAAAGACTGTGCCCTTGGAATTGATATCCGGAGCGGAAACGATCTTAAGGAACTGCCCGGGGTTTTTGAAAAGCTTACGGATCAGGGAATCAAATATCAGATCCTTTTCCTCGATGCCCAGGATTCGGTGCTCATAAAGCGTTTCAAGGAGACCAGGAGGACGCACCCGCTGATGCCGAAAGGCCGGCTGGAAGACGGGATCCAAAAGGAGAGGGAAGAGCTTTCCTGGCTGAAGTCCGATGCGCAGTATGTGATCGATACTTCTATGCTTCTGACGAAAGAACTCCGGGGCGAGATCGAGATCATTGTGTCCGGAAAAGGGCAGAATTACAAAAACATGGTCGTCACGGTGATGTCTTTCGGGTTTAAGTACGGCATCCCGGAGGATGCGGATCTTGTGTTTGATGTCCGGTTCCTGCCGAACCCATTCTATGAAGACGACCTCAAGAATAAAACCGGTCTTTCTGAAGAGGTTCGAGACTATGTGATGCAGGGAACGGACGGAACCGAATTTACGGAAAAACTTTTCTCTCTCCTGGATTTTCTCCTTCCCAGGTATCTCTTAGAAGGAAAAAATCAGATCGTAATCGCGTTCGGCTGTACCGGCGGCAAACACCGGTCGGTCACCATGGCAGAACTCTGCAGGGATCATATCCGCCATGAGGAAGGCTATGCGCTGAATATTTACCACAGGGATATCCGCCGCTAATGTACTTTTTCCGAAACATTGTTAGCTTGTTGTCCATATTACACAATGAAATGCAACATCATACATTTTGTTTATGTCATTTTCCCAAGAAGTTAAAACGGAATTAAAAAATAAAAGCTTTACATCAAAAAAGAGACATAGTAAAATTTCTGTTGGTTCTGTTGCCGGGAAGACGGACAGACTGCGGGAGCTTTTCCTTTCCTGCGGCTCTGTAAACGATCCGGAAAAGTCCTATCTCATGGAATTTGTTTTTCCTGAGGAAGGAAAGGCCGCAGAACTGAGAGAACTGATCGATTCCCTGGGTTTCACTTCCCGGGTGATCGAACGGAAAGACAGTTTTGTGACTTATGTACAGGATGCAGATGCCATTTCCGATCTTCTCGGAATGATGGGCGCGCACCGCTCCCTCCTCGAGTATGAAAATATGAGGATCCTGAAGGAGATGCGGGGAAATGTCCAGAGAAAGGTAAACTGCGAGACTGCGAATCTGCAAAAGACAGTAACGGCTTCTGTACGACAGATAGACGATATTGAATATATAGAGGAAAATCTGGGATTTGACAGGCTTTCACCGGAGCTTTCCGAAACGGCAGAATTAAGGCTCGCCATGCCGGACGCAACCTTAAGCGAACTGGCTGCCGCATCGGTACCGCCGCAGGGGAGGTCCTGCATCAATCACAGATTGAGAAAACTTTCAAAAATTGCAAGTGAACTAAGACAACAAAGCGAGGGGAACCAGAAGAAATGATCACACAGTCTGTAACTGTCAGAGTCCCGCAGGAGCCTGACAGGAATGGAGCAATGCTTGTTCAGACAGCCACAGAATTTGATTCAAGGATTCACGTCACCTACCTGAACAAGACAGTCAATGCCAAGAGCATCATGGGAGTCATGACACTTCCGTTAAGTGACGGAGATGTGGTGACGGTTACTGCAGAGGGTCCGGACGAGGAAGCCGCGGCCAGAGCAATCGAAGCATTTCTTTCGGAGTAATTCGAGCCGGATAGAATTTTATACAGGCTGCTTTTTCAGAAAGCAGCCTGTATTTTAATACAAAAAAAGCTGCATGCTCATCGCATGCAGCTTTATTCATTGATTTACGATCAGGCCTTGCCTGCGCAGCCGAGTACGTCAACGAGTTTGTGACGAACGAGCTCTTTGATGTTGGCTCTTGCGGGCTTTAAGTACTCTCTGGGATCGAACTTCTCAGGATGCTCTACCATGAACTGACGGATGGAACCGGTCATGGCAAGACGAAGGTCGGAGTCGATGTTGATCTTGCAGACGGCTCTGCGGGCGGCCTCCCGGAGCATCTCCTCCGGGACGCCGATGGCGCCGGGCATTGTGCCGCCGTGGGCGTTGATGGCCTCCACGAATTTCTGGGGCACGGAGGACGCGCCGTGGAGCACGATGGGGAAGCCGGGCAGACGGCGGGAGACCTCGTCCAGAATGTCGAAACGG
>JAZUHZ010000265.1:0-6075 GCA_045642005.1 Candidatus Avilachnospira sp. | reverse complement strand
GGCCTGAACTTCCTGCGGCATTTTCCCGATGTCCGCATTCAGGTTGATCCCGACACCCGTCACCGCGTATCGTAAGAGTCCTGTCTCCGGATCAGTCACAGCCTCGGTCAGGATCCCGGCGACTTTCCTTTCTCCGAGGTAGATGTCATTCACCCACTTGATCGTAAGGTCCTCTCCGGTAAGTTCAGAAAGCGCCTCCCGGACCGCCGTTCCTGCGGCCGCAGTCACAAAGACCGCCTCCTCCGGCCGGATCGAAAAAGGAAGGCAAATGGTCATGTAGATGCCGTTTCCTTTTACGGAAGAGAAACTCTTTCCCTTCCGTCCTCTTCCCCCGGTCTGTTCCTTTGCGAGAATAAGAAGGGGCTCATGAAAGGCCCCGTTCTCCCGGAGGAATGCCTTCGCATAAGTATTGGTCGAATCGATTGTTTCAAGTTCTATCGTTTTCATAGATATAAGAAAAGGGTCCGTTCTATCTGAACAGACCCTGCCGCGCCAGAGAAGGCTCGAACTCCCAACCTTTCGGTCCGTAGCCGAACGCTCTATCCAATTGAGCTACTAGCGCACTCGCTTTCAAAGCGCAAAGCTTATTATAGCAGAATAATTTCGTTTGTCAAATGTTTTTGTGTTTTTTTTCAGAGACCGAAAGCTGCCTCAGGTATATCCGAGAGTATCCCGGAGGGCTCTGACCTCTTCTTTGGTGAAGGCATACTTTTTGCCGCAGAACTGACAGCAGAGCTCCACCGGTTTCCGGTCGTTCATCATCTTATCGAGCTCATACTTTCCGAGACTGATGAGGGCCCGCTCCACCCGCTTCCGGTCACAGGTACAGGTAAAGCTCACCGGGGTCTTTTCGTCTTTGATATCCACAGGGAAGCCGGAAAGCGCATACCGGATAAGCTGTTCCGGGGTCATGCCGCTCTCTAAAAGGGTGGTGACCGACTGGATCTTCTTTAGATTTTCCTCAAGCTTTTCGGCAATCTCGTCAGGGCATCCCGGGAGAAGCTGGATCATGAAGCCGCCCGCATTTTTCACGGTGTTGTCCTTATTCATCAGTACGCCGAGCGCGATGGAGCATGGAATCTGCTCTGAAGTCGCATAGTAATAGGTCAGGTCCTCTGCGATCTCACCGGAGACAAGGATGGTATCCCCGGTATACGGCTCCTTTAAGCCGATATCTCTGATCACAGTCAGCACGCCAAGGCCTAAAGCCCCGCCGACATCGAGCTTTCCTTTCGCACTCGGAGGAAGCATCACGGACGGATCATGCACATACCCCTTGACATGTCCTTTCCGGTCCGCCGTCACCAATAAGCCTCCGATCGGACCGTCGCACTGGATCTTTACCGTCACGAGGTCCGGATCATTTTTCATATCCGCGCCCATCATGGCCGCACCGCAGAGAAGACGCCCGAGAGCCGCCGTCGCAACCGGTGAAGTATTGTGGGAGACGCGGGCCGTCTCCACGGTATCTCTGGCTGAAACGGCACACGCCCGGATCATTCCCTCGGCTGCCGTTGCCCTTACCATATAGTCCATATTACTCTTCCTCCGTCATAAAGTCCTTAAGTTCCGAAAGTTCCTCCACGGTAAGCGGCCGGTATTCTCCCGGTGAAAGCGCGGCGTCGAGCGCCAGCGGGCCGAACGTGATGCGCCTTAAATACGTCACTTTGATCCCGAATACGCCGAACATCCGCTTGATCTGATGATACCTGCCCTCTGTGATCGTAATGAGGCAGCTCTTATTAAAAAGCATGTTCACGGTGCAGGGAAGCGTCGGCTTTTCATCTCCGATCCCAAGGCCCTCTTCCATCTTCACTCTGTCCTCTTCGGTAAGTGCGTCGGAAAGCTCCGCGTAATAGGTCTTCCCGACATGGTGTTTCGGGGAGAGCATCCGGTGCGCCAATGCCCCGTCGTTTGTGATGAGGAGGAGTCCCTCCGTATCCTTATCTAGACGTCCTGCCGGGAAAAGGCCGGTCTTTCCGCTCTCGCGGATCAGATCAACGGCATACCGTTCCTCTCCCTCCGGAACCTTTACGCCGCGCCTAAGGGAATTCTTCCGGGAGGCGGAGATAATGCCCGCCGGCTTATTGAGCATATAATATTCAAACTGCGTGTATCCGACTTCGGAAGGACGCTCCGACTCCGCACCCGGGATCACGATGCGGTCTGTTCCCGGCTCCACCCGGGTGCCGGGGTCTTTACACACCGCGCCGTTTACCGTGACCAGACCCTTTCCGATCATTTTTTTCACTTCACTGCGGGTGCCTTTTCCGGCATCCGCAAGATATTTATCCAGTCTCATCTACCACAGATTTCCTTTTTCGTCAAATTGAAGCGGGGCTGTATCACTTATCTTCTCAATCCCCGGGATTCCGTTTATTTCTTCAAGATAGGCCTCGGAAAGCATGATCTCCGAAAGATGCAGGGTGTCCGGGATGCGGATCACCCGCGGGTTTTTCTTATCGATTCCGTTGCAGCATTTGATGACAATCTGGATTGCCTCCCGGTCGTTTGGCATGACGGGCGGGATCCGGTTCTTCCAGAGTGCCGTGCTGGTAACGGAATTGACGATCATGGCTTCCGTATCGAGTTTCCGGAAAAGCCGCTCTGTTGTCGAGTCGGCGGCTCCGATGCCGTAGCCGTTGCCGTTCGTATCGTCTGTCAGACCAAGGATCGTGATGCTCTGGGACTTAAGGCCCACCTGCTCCCCCGAGTCCCCGAAGGGGCCCGCGATATTCGGATCGAGACCGGTGCCGCTGATATTCTTGCCGATCCGGTCAATGATAAGGACATCACAGGACGAAAGAAGGATCCGGGGCATGGAGGCCCGCGCCTCCTTAAGGAGTTCCGGCTCCTCGATCGGGATACGGTCGCGTTCGATGGCCACGATTTTTTTGGTCTCATCGAGCGCGTTTTCGAGGATCGCAAGCCCGCAGAGAACCGGGGCATTCCGAAGAACCGTGCCGCCGTAGAGCAGCACGTTTTTCGCCATCTGCGAAAAGCCCTCTTCATGGCAGCGGTCGGCGCCGTACTGTTTTCCGAGCCCGATAGCCATCATCTTCATAAGCCCGGACTCCACCTCACCCTTAAAGGACGTGTGGGGCTTGACGCGGTTTAAGACAATGATCCCGTCGGCTTCATAGGCGTTTTTATCCATATAGACGGGGAAGCCTTCATCGTTATTCCCTATGAAGACAGTCTCCATGGAACTTCGGATCTCGCAACCGAGGGCTTCCTCTGTTACGCCGTAATGCTGTAAGATCTCCTTCTGTCCTTCCGCCGTCGCACCGCCGTGACTCCCCATGGCCGGAACGACAAAGGGAACGGCCCCTTTACTTCGGACATAATCACAGACACTTTTTACTATGATGTCAATATTCCGGATCCCGCGGGAGCCGCAGGTAACCGCGATTTCCATTCCGGGACGCACCTTCGAAGAAGAAAGAACGCCCGAAAGTTCTTTTTCCACCACAGACGTGATTTTCTCACGGTCGATCTTTATTGTATCAAAATGCTGCCGGACCGTAAACATCGGCGGGATATACGTATCTTTGATCAGTCCGGAAAGCACGGTTTTCTCACTCATTGAAATGCCTCGATCTTAAACTGGATTTCTTTTTTTCCGTTATACACATTCAGCTGCGGATAGTAAAGGACGCTCACGGTCTCTTTTTCCGAGAGTTCCCGGAAAAGTTCCTCCGCCTCCCCGAACATCACACATTCCGCCGGAAAGCCGTCCTTTGTGAGGAGCGTGAACCGGAGTGCATTCCGGCTTTTCCCGAGAATGCGTACATTGACGGGTCTCGCTCCCCGCTCGGCAAAAACGGGCTGTTCATTGCCCGGGCCGAAGGGTTCGAGACGGGAAAGGTCATACAAAAGACTCTCCGACACATAGGACATCGGCATCTCGGCATCGATCATGACCCGCTGGCAGAGATCCTCCTTCGTAAGTCCTGCATGGCGATTCAGGGACTCCCGGAGAACATCGAGATTCTCTCTTTTTACGGAAATTCCGGCTGCCATCGGATGACCGCCGAATTTATAAAGAAGCGGTGCCTCCCGGAGAAGTCCTTCAAACATGTTATAGGCGGGAACGGACCGGCCGCTCCCCTTGAGGATACCCTCCTCGCCGGAATCCGTCAACACAAAAGACGGCTTTCCGAAGGTTTCTTTCAGGCGTCCTGCCACGATCCCTGCCATGGACTCATGAAGTCCCGGGAGATACACACAGAGAACGTTATCCTCCATATACCGGGAAAGAACGATCCCCGAGGCTTCCTCCTGCCCTTTTCTCGTGAGGAGTTTCCTCGAGTCATTAATTTCCATGAGACGGCGGGCAATCTGATGCGCTTCCTGTTCATTCTCCGTAAGGAAAAGCTCAAGTGCCTTCTCCGCGGTCTCAAGACGCCCCGCGGCATTGATGCAGGGGCCGAGTACAAAACCGACATGATAGCAGGTGACCTGCTTTCCGGAAAGGCCGCACTCTGCAATCAGTGCGCGAAGCCCCGGGTTCCCGGCACCTTCCGTCATCCGGCGGAGCGCCTCTCTTGCAAGAATGCGGTTTTCCCCGCAGAGTTTCATGACATCGCCGATGGTGGCAAAGCCGGCAAACTCAAGATACTTTTCCCACGCCGCCCCGGGACGCCCCATCTTGCGGTAAATAAGACCGAGAAGTTTCCAGGCCGTTACCGCGCCGCAGATCTCCTTTTCCGGATAAGCGCTGCCCTTTAACTTAGCGCTTACAATGGCGTCTGCCGGGGGAAGGATCTCCTCCCCGTCTTCTGTGAGCCGAAGCTCATGATGATCGGTGACAATGACCCGGATGCCGTATTCTTTCGCTTTTCCGAGTTCTTCGATAGCCGTGATGCCGTTATCGCAGGTAATGACGGTTCCGATTCCCTCTCTCAGAAGGTCTTCGATGATGGACATATTGAGGCCGTAGCCGTCCCGGACCCGGTCGGGAATCACACAGGAGACATCCGCTCCAAGGCCCCTGAGGCCGTCTAAGAGGATATACGAGGCGCAGACCCCGTCGATATCATAGTCTCCTGCAATCCGGATCCTGGTGCCGTTCCTGATGTCCTCACAGATATAATCGGCAGCTTTTTCCGCATCCGGAAGCAGACTTCCGTCATAGAGATCCCTGGGAGAGCCTGTAAGAAACCGTCGGATCTCCTCGTCCGTTACGAGGTCCCGGTTTCTGAGGACCCGCGCAACCACCGGAGCAATCCCGAACTTTTCGGAAATTGCCCTGAAATCTGCTTTTTTATTATGGATAAACCATTTTGTTTCCGAATATCTTCCCATTATCCGAATTTCATCTCATAGAGAAGCTCTTCGAGCGCCCGATCGGGATCCTCGTCATCGTCATCCTCTCCGGGAAGATCTGTTCCGCTGTCCTCCATGGTAATCACCGCGAGGTAGTCCGGATTATCCCGTTCCGCCGCTAAAAGAACATGGCGGACCCGTCCGAGGTACATCATGAAATCAATGGAAAGATCATCAAAATCCGTCACCGGCATAAAAAATCCCACGGCGGTCGGCTCTGCGATATCTGTCAGGCAGTCGTACAGCGCATCCAGATTTTTTCCGTAATAAGACGGGAACTCAAACTTCTCCATGAGATACTCATGGATCAGTTCTTTATGGGTTTTGATCCTGTTTTCGGGAAGATCCGCGAGATACACTTCCGGGTCGTCTCCCGGATCCTTTTCCCTCTCATCGGAAATCTTCGGACGTTCTTCGATGTATTCGTCCAGCACGTCATAAAAATCAAGGATAATTTTTCTCATAATCTCTCCCTAAAATGCCCGCCTGGAAAGGCGGGCACTGAATAGTTTCTGTTATACTTTCCTTTATCTGCGGTTCTTCAGGAAATCCGGAATGTTGATCGTCATTTCCTTGTTCACCTGGGGCCGGAACGGAGCCTCATATTCGGGTTCCTGCTGTGCTTTCGGTGCGGGTGCCGGTGCGGGCGCCCTCACCTGGGGCTGGAACTCGGGAACCCCTGTCTGCGGAGCAGTCTTCGGTCCGAATCCGAAACCAAGCTGAATACCTTCTTCAGCAGGCGCTACT
>JAZUHZ010000264.1:0-4389 GCA_045642005.1 Candidatus Avilachnospira sp. | reverse complement strand
CTCCCCCATGCCTCACGGCATGAAGCTTGCAAGTCGCTATCGGATTCGTCGGCAACTACGCTCCTTGGGACTTTCACCCAAGCGTCGGGACATGCCCGTCATACACATCTCCGTGCGTGAAACACGACTTCGTCGCGTTTCACGTACTCGACGTTTCACGCAGCTCATGTTGGTAATGATTTATTTCTCGACAACGACTTCGCCGGACATGATGACTTTTTTGACGTTGATGTGATCGTCGCAGATGACGAGGTCGGCTTTCAGGCCTTTTTTGATCTCGCCGCGGTCTTTGATGCCGGTGGCTTTTGCGGGGTTGTAGGTTGCATAGCGGAAGACGTCGCAGACGGAGGCACCGGTGTGGTTCATCATGTTCCGCATCGCCACGTCGAGGGTGAGCTTAGAGCCCGCGATCTCGCCGGTGATATCAAAGTTGATATCGAAGGGATCGTCGTATCCTTCCGGAACCGGGCCGTCGGCCGCATAGGCATCGGAAATCAGGATGATCCGCTCGTCACCTTTGATCTTCCGGACAAGGCGCAGCATGTAGGGAGCCACGTGGATGCCGCGGGAATCGCAGATCAGCTCGGCAAAAATACCGTCATTCTGGTTCACGGCTTCGTCTACGCCGACTCCCAGGATCTCGGGATCGGGATATTTGTGATATTTTCCGGTGGCATCGGTGTGATGGGTGCCGATCCGGAGGCCGTAGGGCATCAGGTCCTCGACCTGCCACGGAGCCGCCTCGGAATGCGCCACGGAGAAGGTGGCCTCGGGATTGGCTGCCCTGACATCCTTCACAAACTCCACGATGTTTTCACGTTCCGGTGCCAGTGCCCAGACGATGGCGACGTCTTTGCCCGCATCGATCACGGGCTGATAAGCCTCTTTATCCACCGCGCCCTTCCAGGGGCAGTGCTCTTTATCACAGCCGAACTTCGGGTTGAGGTACGGGCCTTCCATGTAGACACCGGCAATATTTTTGCCTCTCGGATCCTTCATGGCCTCTTTCATCTGATTGATGGCCGCCACATACTGCTCGGTGTTCATGCTGAAATAAAGCGCGGGATACACCGAAGTCGTGCCGTGCTCCAGATGGTGCTCGGCGCAGGAAAGCGGATCGTCCGTAAAGAATTTCACATCACTGGCATGGGTATGGATATCGATAAATCCGGGGCCTACGTACTGCCCTCCCGCATCGATCACTTCGTAATCCTCCGGAACCGGCAGATGACGCATTTCGTCAAAATCCCGGATGATGCCGTCCTCGATGAGGATCACGCCGTCCGGAATGTAATGGTCTTTACATACGATGTACGCATTGGTTACTGCAACTTTCTTCATATATTGTTTCTTCCTTTCGGGGTTTTTCGTTTACTGTATTTCTTCTTCCTCTTCGTCCTCGGGCTCCTCGTCTGATCCTCGCTGCATCTTGTAGATCCAGCTGTGATCCTCGGTCTTTAAGAACTCGTTGAACATCTCGGCCGCTGCGCCTAAGGGGAGAAGCGCCTCCATATTCCGGTTGACCGTGACAGTGTAATCGCGGAGCAGGACGAAGGTGTTCCGGCGGAGAATGGAACGGATCTCGTCGATAAAGAAATCGCCGAGTTCCGTCAGGGATCCGAAGAGCACGATCGTCTCCGGATTCAGGAGATTCACGACGTTTGCGATGCTCGCGCCGATCTTCCGCGCGGACTCCCGCACGTAATGCTCGCAGAGAATGTCTCCGGCATCGAGGCCGCGCCGCACATCCTGCACCGTGAGAGGCCGGGACATATCGTAGAAATCGAGGAGGGACGAATAGGTACCGTTCTCGAGGGCTCTGCAGATACTGTTCCGGATGTAGGGGAAGGCGCTGTCCGCCTCCACGCAGCCGGTCTTTCCGCAGTAGCACATGGTCCGGTCTTCGAGGCCGAAGTTGATGGTGGTATGACCAAGCTCTCCGGCTCTGCCCTGGAATCCGGATACCACCTGCCCGTTGGCCATGATGGAGACGCCGAGTCCGTTACTGAGCTCCACGCAGATAAAGTCCTGTTTTCCTTTTGCCGCGCCGTAATGTTGCTCCACGAGAGCCGGGAGAGCGCCGGCGCTGAAGGCCCGGACGGGAATGTCCGTGAGTTTTTCCAGACGGGGTTTCAGTTCCATATGGCCCCAGTCGATAAAGCTGTCGTAGGTCCTTGAAAGGGAGGCCGTAAAGCCGAATCGCGCTTCATCGTAAAGGGGGTCAGCCAGCCCGATACCCACGATCTTTTTGTCCGGGTGCGCATGGATGAGATCGGTGATCCGGGAAACGGCCATCTCGCCGAGCTGATCCATCTTCGGATCCGTGATGTCGGAATCGATCCGTTCCACCACGGTGCCGTCGATCTGGGACAGCACATAGGTGACTTTCGTATAGGAAAGCAGTACGCCGATGGCGCAGAGCTTTCTGGAATTGAGTTCCAGAAGGGTCCTTTTTCTTCCGGGTCCGTTTGATACGGAACCTCTCTCGACCACCAGTCCCTCGTCAATGAGTTCTTTCGTGAATTCGCTCACGGAAGCCGGTCTGGCATCGGTCAGCTCAATGAGCTTTTTCCGGCTGACAGGCCCCAGGTGGTTGATCAGGTTCAGCATGGTATATCTTCGCTGTGAATGATAATCCGTCTGCATATCCGTCTCCGTTCCTTTGTTTTGTACTGCTATTCTACCGCCCGCGATGAAAAAATCAAAGTAAAATATACGAAAACGGAAATAATATAGGCATATTTGGGAGGGTTTACTAAATCCGAAGGCCATTTTTTGTAAAAAATAACAATGCCCCGAGGAGGAAGAGATGTTATAATGCCCTTTATGAGCAGAAGATCTGATAGAAAAAACAAATTTATGGAGAAGTATGCCGTGTTCTGTGACATGGTGCTTCTTTCCTGTCTCTTTATTGCCACCTGCCTCCCGGTCGTCACGATCGGAGCCTCCGTGGCCGCCCTTTATCATGCGGTGACGAAGGTTCTTCTGAGCGGGGAGGGCTATCTTTTTAAAACCTACATGAAGGCCTGGAAGGAAAACATGAAGCAGGGCATCGTCCTGACACTCTTTACGGCCCTTCTTCTCGGGCTTTCCGTCGGCAGCATTTTCCTGATCGGCCTCCAGTACCAAAGCGGCCAGGCACCGGAAGTGCTTCTCTATCTCCGCTATTTTGTCCTGATCCCGGTGATCCTCCTGCTGCCCTGGGAATTCATCTACATGTCCCGGTTTTCCGATACGGTCGGGACGATTGTGAAAAATTCCTTTACCCTCGGCATTGCGGCTTTCGGTGCCACGCTCTTTGCGGATCTTTTTATCGCGATCCTTCTCCTGCTTGCCGCCTTTATGGCCCCTGCGCTTCCGTTTGTGATCACGCCGATCTGCCGCCTCATCGCTAAAAAAACGGAACCCGTGCTGCAGGAACTTACCCGGAATTCCTCCCGCCAGTAAAGCATTTCGGGTTTCGGAGAGAGGCAGAAAAAAGTAACCATACCTTGGCTGGGGCGGTTACTTTTTTCTTGAGTTCAGGTTGTCACCGGGACGATTCTGAGGCAAAGGATGGGAATCTGCCGCATTTTCCCGCTTTCACATCCCTGCAAATTTCAGGAGGGATGTGAATACCTCTCAACTGGCTGATTTCCCCTCCTTTTTTGGGGTCAGAAAGGGGCAAAAAGGAGGGGAAAGTGTCTGAAATCAAGGGTTTCACATCCTTTCAGACCAAAATATCACGAAAAAAGGAGGGGGAATCGCCTCATCCGGTTGGTTTCACATCCCTGCAGTTTTATCGAAGGATGTGAATCTGTCTGTTTTGCAGAGTTTCACATCCCTCCTCGGAAGGTGAGGGATGTGAAAACGTCAGATTTCCCTGATTTCACATCCCTCAGTAAGAAGACAGAGGAGCGAGACGGAAGAATTGTCCCTGAATCTGCAAAAAATAAGATCCGCATAAAAAGACTGACAGCCGAGAAAGTGCTGTCAGTCTTTTCTTATATCCTGTCAAATATCAATGCCGGATGTTTTCGATCTCTTTTCCCTTGAAGAACAGTTTGTGTACATAGAAATCGTCATCGACCAGGAGGATGTCCGCATCATGGCCGGCTTCGATGGAGCCGATCTTTGCGGAAAGGCCTAGCGCCCGGGCGGGGTTCGTCGAAGCGCACTTGAAGGCCACGCGCACATCGCAGCCGGTTGCCTTCATGAAGTTATGGCAGCCCTTATCGAGGGTCAGACGGCTTCCGGACAGCTCGCCGAGGTCGTTGAAGTTGAGATCCGATACCTCGTACACGCCGAAATGATCGAACACTTTCGCCCGGGCCTCTTCCGTCACCGGGATGTCTTTGTGGGCGGTGGAGTCGGTGATGAGGATAATGAAATCCTCGCCGGCGGCGCGGT
>JAZUHZ010000263.1:0-36560 GCA_045642005.1 Candidatus Avilachnospira sp. | reverse complement strand
TCCTTTGGGTGGACAGATCATCCTTTCCGTTCTGCACCGTCTTTAAATAGGCGATGAGATCCTTGATCTCTGCCCGCTGGTAGAAGTTGACACCGCCCACCATGCGGTAAGGCACGTTGTCAAACAGACACCGCTCTTCAAAAAGACGGGACTGGGCATTGGTCCGGTAAAGGACCGCCTGCTCCTTCAGCGGAAACAGGGAACTCTTTGCCTCACTGATGACCTTCTCCGCCTCTTCTCCCGCAGTATAGAACTCCCGGAATACAGGCATAGCCCCCTCCTCATTGCCGGTCCATAGAGTTTTGTCCTTCCGTCCCTTATTGTTCCGGATGACACAGTTGGCCGCATGAATGATGGATTTGGTGGAACGGTAAT
Source organism: Candidatus Avilachnospira sp. (assembly GCA_045642005.1). Taxonomy (GTDB): domain Bacteria; phylum Bacillota; class Clostridia; order Lachnospirales; family Lachnospiraceae; genus Avilachnospira. The sequence goes on along the minus strand of JAZUHZ010000263.1, from coordinate 36,185 downwards.
TCTGTTCGAGTTTGATCACCTTCGTTCCCGGGAATGTCTTTTCAAAGGAGAGGATGTTTTCGATATTGGCTCCGCGGAACTTATAGATACTCTGATCGTCATCACCTACCACGCAGAGGTTTTTATACCCGGCGGAAAGGAGTCTCACCAGTTCGAACTGAACACTGTTGGTGTCCTGATACTCGTCCACCATCACATAGCGGAACCGGCGCTGCCAGTTTTCGAGCACCTCCGGATATTCGAGAAAGAGGTCCACAGTCTTCAATAAAAGATCGTCAAAATCGAGTGCATTATTCTGCCGGAGCCTCTTCTCATATTCGAGATAGGCCTTAGCGATATTCCGCTCATAAAAATCCGAGGCCTGCTTTTCGTAATCGAAAGCACTCACCATCTCATTTTTCGAGGCAGAGATCACGGAAAGAACGCCCCGTTCCCGGTACTGCTTCGGATCGAGTTTCAGATCCTTAAGAATTCCCCGCATGAGGGTTTTCTGGTCGTCGGTGTCATAAATGGTGAAGTCACGGCTGTAGCCGAGGCGTTCGATATCCCGGCGCAGCATCCTTACGCACATGGAATGGAAGGTGGAGACAAAGACGTCCCTGCCCTCTCCGGGGAGAAGCCGGTCGACTCTTTCCCGCATCTCACCGGCCGCCTTATTGGTAAAGGTAATCGCGAGGATCTGCCACGGCTCTGCCAGTCTCTTTTCCAGAATGTAACCCACCCGGTGTGTAAGGACTCTGGTTTTTCCCGATCCGGCGCCTGCTAAAATAAGAAGCGGTCCTTCTGTATACTGAACCGCTTCTGCCTGTTTATCGTTTAACTGTGCAAGTAATTCTGACATTTTCTCACTTTTTCTTTGCTGTGATGGAGTTATACTTCGGAATCAGGATTTCCTGCCCGCCCATATACGGACGCAATGCCTCCGGGATCTTTACAGAACCGTCCGCCTGGAGATTATTCTCAAGGAAGGCGATCAGCATACGGGGCGGCGCCACACAGGTATTATTCAGCGTGTGAGCCAGATGATTTCCTTTTTCCTTGGACTTGATCCGGATCTTCAGTCTTCTGGCCTGGGCATCGCTTAAGTTCGAGCAGGAGCCCACTTCAAAGTATTTCTTCTGACGGGGAGACCAGGCCTCCACGTCGCAGGATTTTACCTTGAGATCCGCAAGATCTCCGGAGCAGCACTCCAGCTGACGTACCGGGATATCCAGGGTCCGGAAGAAGTCTACGGTATTCTTCCAGAGCACGTCATACCACTTCATGGAATCTTCCGGCTCGCATACCACGATCATTTCCTGTTTCTCGAACTGATGGATGCGGTAGACACCTCTCTCTTCGATTCCGTGTGCACCTTTTTCCTTCCGGAAGCAGGGGGAATAGGAGGTCATGGTAATGGGAAGCTTCTCCTCATCAATGGTCTGATCAATGAATTTTCCGATCATGGAATGTTCACTGGTTCCGATCAGATACAGATCCTCGCCTTCGATCTTGTACATCATGGCATCCATCTCGGCAAAGCTCATCACGCCGTTCACAACACGGGAACGGATCATGAAGGGCGGAATGCAGTAGGTGAATCCGCGGCCGATCATGAAATCTCTGGCATAGGCAAGGCAGGCCTCGTGAAGTCTGGCCATATCTCCCATCAGATAATAGAAACCGTTGCCGGCAACCCGTCCGGCGGCATCCATATCCACGCCGTCAAAGCTTTCCATGATATCGGTATGATAGGGAATCTCAAAATCGGGAACAAAAGGCTCGCCGAATCTCTCTACTTCCACGTTTTCCGAATCATCTTTTCCGATCGGAACGGAAGGATCGATCATGTTGGGGATGATCATCATCTTCTTTGTCAGTTCCTCGGACAGTTCTGTCTGTTTTGCGGACAGTTCCTCCAGATGATCCCCGAATTCCTTTACCTGTGCCTTAACCTTCTCAGCTTCCTCTTTCTGGCCCTTTGCCATCAGTCCGCCGATCTGTTTGGAAAGAACGTTTCTTTTATTTCTTAAATCATCAGCTTCCGTGGATACGGCACGGAGTTCCTGGTCAAGCGCGATGCACTCATCCACCAGCGGAAGCTTTTCATCCTGAAATTTCTTCCGGATGTTTTCTTTTACGGCTTCCGGATTCTCTCTTACAAATTTGATATCTAACATATTCCGTCACTCTTCCTTTTCTGGTTATGCTTCCTCAAAGATCTTAAGGAATCCCTTTACGTTAGCTTCAGCGTCGCCCTTAAATACGGCGCTTCCGGCGACGAGGATATTGGCCCCTGCCTGGAGGATCTCCGCTGCGTTGTCAAGTGTCACGCCGCCGTCGATCTCGATATCCAGTTCCGGATTCACCGCATCCGCCATCTTCCGGAGCTCGCGGATCCGATCCAGGGTATAGGGGATGAACTTCTGTCCGCCGAAACCGGGGTTGACCGACATAAGAAGCACCATATCAAGCTGCGGGAGAAGGTCCTTAAGCATCTGTACCGGGGTTCCGGGATTTAAGGCCATGCCGACTTTGGCTCCGGTTGCCTTTACGGCCTGGATGGCGCGGTCCTGATGCTTTGTTGCCTCATAATGCACCGTGATCAGGTCAGCTCCCGCTTTCCGGAAATCCTCGACATATCTTGCGGGTTCATCAATCATAAGATGTACATCGAACACTTTGTCAGACCACTTTCTGGAGGACTTGATCACACAGGGCCCGATTGACATATTGGGAACGAAACTTCCGTCCATAACATCAATGTGAATGAACTCCGAGCCTGCATCGGAAATCAGTTTGATATCCTTCCCGAGCTCTGAAAAATCTGCCGACAGTATCGACGGTGACAAAATCCTTTTCATATCATAACCTCCTTATGAGCTTAATACCTGTGCTCATTTTCTTTTATTTCTTTATAGATCTGGCAGTAATCCGCATACCGTATCCTGCTGATCCTGCCCTCTGAGACCGCTTTTTTTACGCCGCACATCTCCGGGGGCTCATTGACATGACTGCACATATGGAACCGGCACTCCCGGTCCGGTCCGTCAAATTCAGGATAACAGAACCTCAGTTCCCCGGCAGGCACTCCCTGCACATAGAGAGAGGTAAAGCCCGGGGTATCCAGCGTGAACGTACTGTCATCCAAAGCAAAAAGTTCCGTATGCCGGGTGGTCTGTTTCCCGCGCATGATCTTTCGGGAGAGTTCGCCGACCTCCATCATGTCCCCGCCGTAGAGACAGTTGGTCAGAGAGGACTTTCCGGCGCCCGAAGGCCCGGCGAGGACCGTGGTTTTTCCCCGAAGCAGCTCCCGGATCGCGGTAATTGTCTGGGGATCGCGGGTAGAACCGGCAATCACCGGATATCCCGCAGCCTCATACATCTGCCGGATCTTTGCGACCTCTTCTTCCGGCAGGAGATCTGCTTTATTGAAATAGATCACGCAGGGAATCTCCTGTTTTGCCATATCGATCAGAAAACGGTCCAGCAGATTAAAACTCGGATCCGGCTCTTTTACGGCAAAGACGATCATGGACTGATCGATATTGGAGACCTGCGGCCTGAGAAGAACATTTTTCCTCGGGAGCACTTCTGTCAGGTTTCCGGAATACTCCTCTCCCTGTACGGCCTCGAATACCACATCGTCTCCGGGAAGCGGTTTTACTCCGATATTCCGGAAGACACCCTTGGCACGGCAGGTCCAGAGGTTTTCCTGTGAACGTATGTAATAGAACCCTGAAATGGCCTTAACGATCTTTCCCTTCAACTACGAAGCTCCTCTGCCCTCTCATTCCCCAAGCGGATGGAAATATACCTCATACGCCGTGAGAATCATGTCTGTATCGGAATCATATACTTCAATCGTTCCTTTGTCAACACCGCTCACGCCGCGGATGTTCCGGAACGATACCGGAATCCTGGTTCCGGCGGCATACGGCCTTGATTCGATCAGAACGGAATACTCGTAACCGTCATTCACATGCTGTACAAGCCGCATACCGATATTGACCGTGGCACCTTCCACGGAAGGACCGAGAGTCTCCCCCAGCTGGTAGGACTCATCGATGGACGCATAATAGAAGTCCGGGGACAGTTCCTCATTTTCATCTTCCGTATAGGGCTCCCCCTGCGGATCCTCGGTCGGGCCGGCTTCCGGATCGCTGTTCAGCTGAATGCTGACGCCGGTTCCCCGTTTGACAAGCTCCCCCTGCGCCACGGACTGCCAGGTCACCAGATTATCTCTCACCTCGCCTTCCGGCACCATGGAAACGCTTCCGAGAGAAAGATTGTTCTTTTCCAATACGGAAGCAGCTTCCTGATAGGAAAGACCGGTGATCTGCGGGATCACGGCGCCTTCCGCCTCCGGACCGGCGCTGACGATCAGCTTCACCTTGCTGCCTTCCGTTACCTTTTCCCCGGTCACGGCTTCACTGGCTCCTCCGGTGGGATTCTCGCCGATACTCTCGTTCTGTTCCTCCGCGGATACGGTTTCATCCAGAATATAGCCGACCACCAGGCCGTCAGAGACATCCTCCGAAAACTGCTTCACCAGCCCGGAAACCCCGACGCCGACATTTCCGAGCCTCTCGGAGGCTTCCTCCACGGTGATTCCCTTCAGAGAATTAATTACGGAATCCAGCTTTGATCCAAGAGATACCGCCACATAAACGGAATCTCCTTCCCGGATGCTCTCTCCAGCTTCCGGAGACTGCCAGATGATCCTGCCGGCCATATACACGTCATGATATTCCTTACGGTCAATGACAAGCAGAGCTTTTTCATCGTTGAGAATAGCCTTTGCCTCGTCGACGCTGAGGCCGGTGAGTTCCGGCGCCTCATGTTCCGCCTTGATCACAATGTCGATATCCGTTACAGATTCCGTTTCCGTGACGGCTTCCGTTACGGGTTCTGCCGGAACCTCTTTTTTCTGCGCATAATGTGCCATCAGCACAATGACAATCGCACAGACTGCCATCAGGATCAGGGCATAGATCACTTTTCGGTTGATAAAAGGACTCTGCTTTTCTATCCTGCCTTTTTCCTCATGAACGCCATACTCCGTTTTTTTATGGGACACGGGCGGTTTTTCCACGGTCTCAAACATCCGGACAAAATGGCCCTCCGGTTCCTCGAGGCATCTCTTTAAGTCCTGTACGAGCTCATCCGCATGCTGATACCGCTCACGCGGATTCTTTCGGGTACAGCGGAGGATGATATCGCTTAATGCAGGATACATCTCTTTATTATGGACAATCGGCGGAACCATGGCAGTATTGATATGCGCCATGACAACGCTGACGGTATTATCCCCGTCAAACGGATATTTTCCGGTGATCATCTCATACATGGTGATTCCGAGAGAATAGATATCGCTCCGGGCATCCGCGGTACCGCTTTTGGCCTGTTCCGGTGAAATATAGTGGGCACTGCCTAAAACCGCGGTACTGATGGTTTCTCCGGTCACCGCCTTGGCAATCCCGAAATCCGCCACCTTGACAGTTCCGTCACTTGTGACAATAATATTCTGCGGCTTGATGTCCCGGTGGATGATCCCGGCCTTGTGGGCGCAGGCAATCCCCTCGGCGGTCTTCAGCGCGATATCAATGGTTTCTTCATTGGAAAGCACGCCCTTTTTCTGAATATAATCCTTGAGGGACACGCCTTCCACCAGTTCCATAATAATATAGTGGAGTTCTCCTTCATCAATGGCATCATAGGCAGCCACAATGTTCGGATGAATCAGACTGGCCACTGACTGCGCTTCATTTTTGAACTTCTCCACAAATTCCTCGTCTGAGGAGAACTCCTCTTTGAGGACTTTGATTGCCACATTTCTTCCGAGTTTTGTGTCAGAAGCACGGTACACGGTGGACATCCCGCCCTGCCCGATCTTCGATTCTATCTCATAACGTCCGCTCAGGAGATCGCCGATATTAATCATGATTCTCACCTTCTTCCGTCACTCTGATGAGAATCACGGCAATATTATCGCTGCCGCCGTTTTTATTGGCCCGGTCCACGAGCTTTTCGCATTTTTTCTTTATATTTCCGGTTCCCTTTACGATACTGAGGATTTCTTTATCGCTGACCATATTGGACAGTCCGTCCGAACAGAGGAGCACATAATCCCCTTCCGAAAGCATCTCATCGAAATAATCCGCCCGGATTTCCCGTTCGATCCCGACTGCTTTGGTGATGATATGCTTCTGTTTTTTATAATCCTCGCTGTCCCTACGGAGTTCACCGAGCGCGACAAGTTCCTCCACAAGAGAATGGTCTCTTGTGATCTGATCGATTTTCCCGTCCCGGATCACGTAAAGCCGGGAATCCCCTACATTGGCCACGGTAAGACATCCGTCATTAATCGTTGCCGCCACACAGGTGGTTCCCATGCCGCGAAGTTCCTCCTGGCTCTGGGCTTTGGAATAAAGCAGGGTATTTGCGTAGCTGACTGCCTGTCCGAAAACCGTGACAGGTTCTTTTGTCAGCGATTTTTCCACATAGGAACAGAAGGTCTCTATAAAGTATTTGGAGGCATAATCGCCTGCCCTGTGTCCGCCCATCCCGTCCGCAAGGATAAACAGATCCGAAAAAGGCCCGACCGGTTCTGTCGCAACAAAAACACAGTCCTGGTTCATCTGCCGTTTTTTTCCGATATCAGTCAGTGCATAAGCCTGCATCTTTCATATGTCTCCTTCTGAGCTGACCGCAGGCGGAGGAAATATCCCTTCCCATCTCCCTGCGGATGGTTGCGTTGATTCCTTTCTTTACAAGGATCTCCTGGAACAAAAGAACGCTTTCCCGGTCAGGACTCTGGTATCCCGTCTCTTCCACCGGATTGACCGGGATCAGATTCACATGGCCTTTCTGGTCCCGGATCAGTTCCGCGAGATCCTCTGCGGCTTTTTTCGAATCATTTACGCCCTTCACCACACTGTATTCGAAACTCACCCTGCGTCCGGTCTTTTCAAAATAGGTTCTGCACGAAGCCAATACCTCCGGAAGCCGGTAGGCCTTTGCCACGGGCATCATTTTCTCCCGAAGCTCCTGATACGGCGCGTGCAGGGATAGTGCCAGCGTGACCGGCAATCCCTCGCCGGCAAAACGGAGAATTCCCGGCACCAGACCACAGGTACTGAGCGTGATATTTCTTGCGGAGATACAGAGTCCGTTTTCCCCGGAGATCATCCGTAAAAAACGGATCACCTCGTCATAGTTGTCAAACGGTTCTCCGGAGCCCATGATCACCACATGGGAAACCCGCTCCCCGGTGTCTTCTTCGATCCGGTAGACTTCCGCGAGCATTTCCGCTGCGGAGAGGTTTCTCACGCAGCCGGAAAGCGTCGAGGCGCAGAAGGTACAGCCCATCCGGCAGCCAACCTGCGAACTGATGCAGACACTGTTCCCGTGATGATACCGCATAAAGACGGCCTCGATCACGTTGCCGCAGCAGAGCGAAAAAATATATTTCTTTGTCCCGTCAATTTCCGAGGTAAGGACCTTCTCGGGATGCAGCACCGTGATCCGGTACGCTTCGTCCAGCTTTTCCCTGAGTTTTTTGGAGATATTTGTCATTGCGGAAAAGGAAGTGACCTTTTCCTTATGGAGCCACTTATAGATCTGCGATGCCCGGTACGGAGGTTCCCCGAACCGGGAAAGCTCGCTTTTGAGCTCTTCTTCCGTAAACTCACATATGTCTATTTTATCAGTATTTTCCGTGAAAGTCATGCTTTTTTCTCAAATACGGCAATAAAAAAACCGTCCCGGTGTTCATCCGGCCAGATGCGCTTCATAAGAAGAGGCTTCATACCAAAGTTGTCTGCGATATAGGACGCATTTTCCTCATTTTCCTCGCGGGTAACGGTACAGGTGGAATAACAGAGTCTTCCTCCCGGTTTCACATACTGTACGGCATTTTCGAGGATGGATCGCTGCAGGCTCACGAGTTCGAGAATGGTCTCCGGCCGGATATTTTTCTTGATATCCGGTTTCTTGGCCACAACGCCGAGCCCGGAGCACGGAAGATCCGCCACCACGATGTCCGCCTTTCCGAGAAACTTTCGGTCGAGTACCGAAGCATCCGCAACTTCTGTAATGATATTTCCGAAGCCGCACCGGAGAGCGTTTTCACGGATGAGACTGACTTTCTGTTCGGAAATGTCTCTGGCATGGACCGTTCCCGTTCCTCCCATGGCATCGGCGTAGGAAAGGGATTTCCCTCCCGGGGCCGCGCAGAGGTCGAGCACCGTGTCTCCCCGGGACGGGGGACAGTATGCCGTGAGCATGCTCGCGGATAGATCCTGTACGGTGATATATCCCTCCCGGAAGGCCCGGAGAGATCCGACTCCCGTTCCGGAAAGACCGGAAAGCTCACAGACCGCCGGAGACTCCGAGATCATTTCGCATCCGATTCCTTCCTCTTCGATCATTCTCCGGATCTCCTCTTCCGGAAGACCCTTTGAAAGGTTCATCCGGACGGAGGTTTTCCGAAGAAGAAGCCACGAGGAAAAGATGCTTTCCGCGGTTTTTAACCCGAAATCCAGAAGGAACTTGTGATACAGCCATTTCGGCACCGAATAGCGGATATATCCCTCTTTCATGACACGGGTAAGTTTTGTCTCCTCCGCGGCCTCCGAAGATTTCCCGGAACGGATCTTTTCGTTGTCACGGGAGATATTCCGGAGAACCCCGTTGACAAATCCGGAAAGGCCCGAAATGCCATGGATCTTTGCCAGTTCCGTCCCCTCGTTGATCACGGAGGGAGCGGGGACCCGGTCCATAAACAGAAGCTGACACACGGATAGGCGGAGAATCTCGCGGATATATGGGTTCATTTTCGCCGTCGGCGTTTTGGAATATTCCGAAAGGATCGCGTCAATGCTGAAAAGGTGGTCAAGTGTTGCGGAAACGATGTGTTCGCAGAGGGCCTTGTCCCGGACGGAAAGCTCCTGATTCCTGTCCAGGGTCTCCCGGAGGAATACATTCGACTTTCTGCCGCTGTTATTGATGTTCATGAGCGCAAAGAGGGCCACATCTCTTGGATTTCTGCCGTCTTTGATGATATAGGTTCCTTTAGCTCCGGCCATTACTCCATAAACACCTTTCTCTGCCCGCGCAGAAACTCTTCTGCGCTCATTCGCTTCTTTCCCTCCATCTGAAGTTCCGTGATCCGGAGCGCGGTCCCGTTGCCGCAGACCACGATCAGTTCGCTGTTTCCGGGAAGGAATGTCCCGGGGATCTCCCCGAAGGATTCCTCACACACGGAAACTTTATGGATCTTCAGAAGTTTTCCGTTGACCAGAGTATAGGTTCCGGGCCAGGGACTAAGGCCCCGGACCAGTCTCTCCAGTTCTGCGGCTTCTTTTTCAAAATTCATTTCGCCCATTTCCTTTGTGAGAGGAGGAGCCATCGTCGCGAGGCTTTCGTCCTGGGCTTTCGGAGTGAGCGTGCCGTTTTCGAGGGCCCGAAGGGCTTCGTCGCAAAGCGGTCCGCCGATCAGGCTCAGCTTTTCAAAAAGCGATCCGCCGGTTTCCTCCGGATCGATGGTCACCTCTTTCTGTAGGAGGATTCCACCGGTATCCATCCCTTCATCCAGCTTCATGATCGTGATCCCGGTTTTTTCGTCTCCGTTGATCACCGCCTGCTGGATCGGCGCGGATCCGCGGTATTTCGGTAAGAGGGAGGCATGGATATTGATGCATCCGTACTTCGGAATATCCAGAAATGCCTTCCGGAGGATCTTTCCGTAAGCGGCCACCACGACTGCGTCCGGCGCCATCTCCCGGATTTTTTCGAGAAATGACGGATCCGTAGCCTTTACCGGCTGCAGAACGGGAATTCCGAGCCGTTCTGCTTCTTTCTTTACCGGTGTCGGCACTGTCTCCGCGTGACGTCCTTTCGGTTTATCCGGCTGGCTCACGGCACAAAGGATCTCATGCCCTCTTTCATAAAGGCAGGTAAGCGCGGGAACCGCAAAATCCGGGGTTCCCATATAGACGATTCTCATAGTACGTTCCCCTTATTCTGTCTCTTCTCCGTCCTCTTCCTCTTCATCGTCCTCGGGAGGCTTTACCTCGTAAAGCTCCCCTTCGACTTTTTCCACATAGAGATGGCCGTGCAGATGATCGATCTCATGCTGAATGGCACGCGCCAGGAAATCATCCGCCTCCAGGGTGAACTCCTCCATATTCTCATCATAGGCGTGGACTTTGATGTGCTTTGCTCTCGTTACCCTGCCTGCGTATCCCGGAACGGAAAGACAGCCTTCTGAATCGGTCTGCTCACCTTCGGCCTCCGTAATCTCCGGGTTGACGAAAAGGTACTGTTCGCCGTCTCCGATATCCACCACACACATCTGGCGGAGAATCCCCACCTGCGGCGCGGCAAGACCGCAGCCGTCTCCTTCGTACATCGTGTCAAAAAGATCGTCTGCCAGAAGAAGCATTCTCTCATTCATTTCCTTCACGGGCTTGCATTCCTTTGTAAGACAGGGATCTCCCTGCTTTCTGATTTCTCTTAATGCCATAGCTGGACCTCACTTTATATCAAAACCAAGATATATCTTTCTGTTTTTATAGACTTCTTTTATATAGGCGGAAGCGCTTTCGCGGAGCTTCTTAAGGATTTCCCGGTTTCCGTGTTTCAGATAGACCGACAGCCGGTACACATCATTGATCCGGTAGATTCCCTGCACACACGGCCCGATCACCGTAACCCCCACATATTTTCCTTCTTCCACAAGAATTCCGGCGGTGCGCTCCGCTGCCTCCGTAAGAAGATCCTCTTCTTCGGACTGAAACCGGATCGTCAGAAGGCCCGTATCCGGCGGATACTTAAGAAGCGACCGGAATCCCATCTCTCTCCGGTAAAAATCCTCATAATTTCTGCCGGCCGCCATCTGGATGGCATAATGGGACGGCGCATAACTCTGAATGACCACGGCACCTTCCTTCCCGGCTCTTCCGGCTCTGCCTGCGGCCTGGGTCAGAAGCTGATAGGTTCTTTCGGAAGCACAGTAATCGGGCACATTCAGGCTCTGGTCCGCCGCCACGATCCCGACGAGCGTCACACTCGGGAAATCATGTCCCTTGACGATCATCTGCGTGCCGATCAGGATATCCGCCTCCCGGTTCCGGAACGCCGAAAGAATCTTTTCATGGGCGTCCTTCGCCGCCACGGAATCCGCATCCATCCGAAGGACTCTGGCGCCGGGGAAAGTCCGTTTGACCGCCTGCTCCAGCTTCTGTGTCCCCGTCCCGAAGGGCGCGATATATTTCGACCGGCAGGAAGGACACACGGCCGGCATCGGGGCCTGATACCCGCAGTAGTGACAGGTAAGAAGCGCCGCCTTCTGTCCTCCGGGTTCTTTCCCGTAGTACCAGCTGTTATGAGCTGTCAGGGATACATCGCAGTGCGGGCACTTGACCACATAGCCGCAGCTTCGGCATGAGACAAACCCCGCATAGCCCCGCCGGTTCAGAAAAAGCATCACCTGCTCCCCTTTAGCGAGCCGGTCATTGATCAGCTCATAGAGCTTATAGGAAAACATGGACCGGTTTCCTGCGGCCAGTTCTTCGCGCATATCCTCCACAAAGATTTCCGGAAGCTTTGCGCCTTTGACCGCGCGTTCCCGGATCACGGAAAGACTGTAGTCTCCTTTTTCCGCTTTCCGGTAGCTCTCGATGCTCGGGGTGGCACTTCCGAGGAGAAGTTTACTTCCGCAGAGCGCGGCCCGCATCGCCGCCACCTCCCGGACATCGTACCGCGGCGCCTGATCCGAAATATAGGATTTCTCATGCTCCTCGTCGATGATGATGAGTCCCAGGTGTTCAAACGGCGTAAAGATCGCCGACCGCGGGCCTACCATCACGTCGATCTCCCCTTTTACCGCCTTTTCGTACTGTTCATACCGCTCCCCGTCGGAAAGCTTCGAATGCAGAACGGCAACTCTTTTCCCGAGATGGGAGGACAGCTCATTCACGGTCTGGAACGTGAGGGAAATCTCCGGAATCAGGACAATCGTCTGTTTTCCCGCCGCCTGCATTTTCCGGATCAGCTCGATGTACACTCTGGTCTTCCCGCTGCCGGTGATCCCGAAAAGGAGTGTCGGACGGTCGGTTTCCGAAAGGATCGCCTCCACGGCCTTCTTTTGGGCTTCGTTCAGCACCTCATCCGAGATTTCGCGGAAGGATTCATCCTCCATCCGCTCCACCGGATCTGTTCTCCGGACATTTTTCCGGATCTTCCGTTTTACGGGAAGGGCCGTCTGAAGGGCCTGATTCAGGGTGGAGCCGTATTCATTCTTCATGAAAACCGCCATTTCAATCAGGTCTTTTTCCGCCCGGAGGGAGTTTTTGCAGACTCCTTCTATGTCTTTTGCCTTCTCGGGAGGAAACTCCACCGTATCCGTGATCTCCACCACATAGGCTTTGCGCTTGGCGTTTCCTGTTCCGAAAGGTACTTTTACAAGCGTGCCGATGGCCACTTTGTCCTCAAGTTCAGGCGGGATCCTGTAAGAAAACGGCCTGTCTACCGCCTCGACAGACAGATCGATGATCACCCTGGCAAACATCAGCTGAGTATCCTCCAGAGGCCCATGGAATTGGATCCCTTGAGAAAACAGAGATCCCCTTCGGAAAGTTCCTCAAAAAGCGCTTTTTTAAGGCAGTCAAAATCCGTAAACCGGGTTACTTTCACTTTTCCGTTTTTCTCTACCTCTTCCCCGAGAACCCCTGCCAGCTCCCCGTAGGTAAACAGAAGATCGAGTCCCGTGATTTTCTCATTGATATAGGCACCCGTCTCCCGGTGCCAGAGGATCTCATTCTCGCCGAGTTCTTTCATATCGGCAAGCACCGCCGCTCTGCGCCCTTTTGCGGGCAGTTCACAGAGAACGGAAAGCCCCGCTTTTACCGATATGGGAGACGCGTTGTAGCTGTCATTGATAAAGTCGATCCCGTTCACGGTGATCCGGTTGCCCCGTCCTTCAAAATTTTCATATTCCGCAAGTTTCCGGGCGGCCTCCTGCAGATCAACTCCGTACAGTTCGCATACGGAAAGCGCACAGAGCGCATTGAGTACCATGTGATCTCCGGGAACGGAAAGTCTGACGGGTATCCTTTGTCCGCTTTCCATAAAGCAGGCATCAAAGGAAACACATCCGTTTTCCTTTCGGATATTCTCCGCCCGTACCTCTGCATTGTCTCCGGTACCGAAATACCGCACTCTCACGCGTTTTCCCGTACAGAGACCGAAGGAATGGATCTTTTCTTCCGTCAGGTTCCGAAGGATGGGGTCATCACCGTTGACGAAAAGCGTTCCGCCATCCGGAAGATTTCTGATGATCAGAAGTTTCTCCCGGAGGATGTTTTCCTGCGTCTTAAACTGCGCAATATGGCTGACACCGATATTCGTGATGCAGGCGGTGTCGCAGGACGCAAGATCCGAAATAATCTCCATCTCACCAAAATCGGATATCCCGAGTTCCAGGACACCGATCCCGGCTTCCGGATCAGTTTCAAACACCGTGATGGGTACGCCTACCTGGGAATTGGCATTTCCTTTGGTGGTATAGACGGAAAAGCCCGCAGAAAGAGCTTTTGCCGTGATTTCCCTGGTCGTTGTCTTTCCGACAGAACCGGTGATCCCGATATAGGGGATCTGTACCCGTTTTTTCCGGTACCAGGCTCCGAATTCCTGCAGGGCCCGGACGGTATTCTCACAGAGAACGATCCCGTACTCTCCCGGGACACCCGAGAGATCCTCTAAGATCTCCTCCCTGTCTGTCAGCGAGCAGGCTGCCCCTTTAAGAAGCGCCTGTGCAATATATTTATGGCCATCGGTCCGTTCCCCGCGGACCGGGATAAAAAGGTCCTCGCCCTTGATCCGGTTGGAGGAAGTCGTAATATTGGAAAAAGAAACCGTATCCTTTCCGTAGATGACTTTTCCGCCGATGACCCCGGCAAGTTCCCCTGTCGTAATTCTCATAATTTAAGCGCTTCTTTCTCTTCCAGGATCACTTCCCGGTCCAGGAAGTGGGTTCTTACTCCGTTTATTTCCACGTAGTCTTCGTGGCCTTTTCCGATCACGGCGATCATATCCCCCTTTTCGGCATGTTCCATGGCATACCGGATGGCGGCCCGTCGGTCGGCAATCATGACGCAGTTCTCCTCTTTCCCCCCGGCTTCGAGATAGGCCTCGTGAATATCCCGGAGAATGTCCTCCGGCTTTTCAAACCGGGGATTATCCGAAGTGATCACCGTGAAATCAGCTGCCTCAGCGGCAGCTTTTCCCATGCCGGTCCTCCGGTCCTTTGACCGGTTCCCGCCGCATCCGAAAATCACCACAAGCCGTTCCGGTTTGTAATCCTTCCGGAGCGTGTCAAGGAGGCTGACCATACTGACCTCATTGTGCGCATAATCGACAAAAATGGTAAAGCGGTCCGTTCTGGCGACTACTTCCATGCGTCCGTTGACCGAGGTCGAAAGAACGCCTTCCGCGACTTTTTCCGCGGGCAGGGACAAAAGAGCCGAAGCCGTGAGGGCGGCAAGGGTGTTTTCGATATTGAAATATCCGGGAAGCGGCAGCAGGATCTCCCCTTCATAGAGTCCTTTTGCCGTAAACCGGGTGCCCGTAAAGTCCGGAGTGGAAATATATTCAATTGCCCCCACACTGACATCGGCATCGTGCTTCACCGAATACCGGATCACCTTTTCCGGGGCGATTCCGGAAATGCGGATCACCTCATCCGTATGCAGTGCATCGTCATTCACGATGGCTTTCCGGCACTGGGACAATAGCATTGCCTTGCAGGCAAGATATTCCTCAAAACTTTCATGTTCCGCAGGACCGATATGGTCGGGACTGATATTGAGAAAGATTCCGCAGTCATACATAAGGCCGCAGGTTCTCTGGAGCTTAAAGCCCTGGGAGGAGCACTCCATGATCACATATTCGCAGCCGGCTTCCACCATTTTTGCAAAATCCTCATGGAGTTCATAGCTTTCCGGTGTGGTATTCACGGTCGGAGTTCTTTTCCCGTCAATAAAACAGCCGGTGGTCCCGATAAGACCCGCCTTCTTTCCGGAAGCTTCGAGAATCGTCCGGATCATCGTTGTCACCGTCGTCTTTCCCTTGGTTCCCGTAACACCGATGGAGATCATTTTCCGGAACGGGTTTCCGAATCTTTCCGCAGCGAGGTACGCCAGCGCCTTTCTTGCATCCGGTACCCGGAGCACCGTAACGGACGGATCCTCCGGGATCCGGAGTTCTGAAAGCTTTTTTTCCACGACAAAGGCTCTGACGCCTTTTTCATATACGTCCGGAATAAAATCATGCCCGTCGGCTCTTGAACCCGGAATACACACAAAAAGCTTTCCGGGCGCTGCCTTCCGGGAATCATAGATCACGTCATCAACGGCCACGGCAGGATCACCTGCCAGAAGTTCATATTCTATTTTTCCAAGCCATTCCTGTAATTGAGCCATTTTAGAACCTCTCTCTGAACTCTTCCGGTGTCATAAGGATCATGCGTTCCTTGGTTCCCTCACCTTCACTGACGACACCCTTCTCACAAAGCTGCTCCATGATCCTCGCGGCGCGGTTGAATCCGATCTTGAATTTTCTCTGCAGCATGCCGATCGATGCCTTTTTCTTGTCAACGATCAGTTCGCCGGCTTCATAGAAATATTCGTCCAGACCGTCTTCTTTGTTTGGAGCGCTGTCAAATCCGGCGCCTCCGGCATCTCCCTTCGGTGCGGGAACGGCATTCATTGCCGTCTCCCATTCATCCGAATAACCGCCGGCATTATTCCGCTTCAGCCATTCCACAACATTCTGCACTTCTTCATCTGACAGATAGCATCCCTGGATCCGGATCGGACTTCCCATATCTCCGGTCTTATACAGCATATCTCCGTTTCCGAGAAGATTTTCCGCTCCGCCCTGATCCAGAATCGTACGGGAGTCTATGAGAGACGGAAGCCGCATTGCCACACGGCTCGGGATATTGGACTTAATGAGGCCCGTTACCACGTCGACCGAAGGACGCTGGGTCGCCACAACAAGATGAATGCCGGCAGCTCTGGCGAGCTGGGTCAGGCTGGCGATTGCCTCCTCCACATCTTTCTTCGAGTGCATCATCAGTTCGGCGAGCTCGTCGATGATAATGAGAATATACGGCATTTTTTCCGGTTTTTCCGTGCCTTCCGGAAGACGGCGGCAGGCCTCTTCCACCTTCTCGTTATATCCCTTGATATTTCGGGTGTTGCTTTCCTTAAACAGCCGGTACCGCTGGTTCATTTCGGCAACAGCCTGTTTTAATACATTGATTGCCTGTTCGGGCTTGGTGACCACCGGGGCCAGAAGATGCGGGATTCCGTCATAGACGGAAAGTTCCACGACTTTGGGATCCACAAGGATCATCTTCACATCCTCGGGCTTCTGCCGGTAGATCACGGACATGATAATGGAATTGATACCGACGGATTTTCCGGATCCGGTGGTTCCGGAAACCAGAAGATGCGGCATCTTCGCAATGTCACCGATGACCGGCAGACCCTGAATATCCAGTCCGACGCCCCAGGCGAGCTTCTGTTTGGCATTCCGGAAGGGTTCCGTCTCCATAATATCCCGGAAGGTCACCATCTGGCTTACTTTATTCGGAATCTCGATTCCGACCGCGCTCTTTCCGGGGATCGGCGCCTCAAGCCTCAGTTCCGTCGCCGCCAGAGCCAGTTTGATATCCCCTGCAAGGGATGTGATCCTCGAGAGCTTGACACCGATATCCGGCGCCAGTTCATATCGGGTCACTCTGGGGCCGACCACAACATTGGTCACCCGGACGCCGACGCCGAAACTGCCGAGAACCTCCTCGAGCTTCCTCGAATTCCGCTGGATCTCGTCACTTTCACCGCTTTGGGGTTTCTTTCCTCTCGAAAGAAGTTCCACCGGCGGAAAACGGTACGGACGCGGCGGCACCTTGCGGGCCTTTTTCTGTTCCTCACGTTTTTTATCCAGTTCTGCCTGCGCATCTTCGGTGCTCTTCTGCGCTTTTTCAGGAGAGACTGCCTTCTCCGCGCCAAAGCCTTTCGTTTCTTCCTCCGCACAGGGATCCATGCTCACATGGATAGGGGTTCGTTCCTCGATATGTCTTCTCCTGAATTCCGCCTCGATAAACTCCGGATCCGGTTCTTCACTGATGTCAGGTTCAGGGGTGATTTCCGGTTCTCCGGGAGTCTCCGTCAAAAAGGCATCTGCCGGTTCCCCGATGAACACAGGTTCTTCCATAATCACGGACTCTTCCGTGATCACGGGCTCATCGGTACCGAAAACCGCTTCTGCCTCCTCCGGTACGGGTCCGATAGTGCCCACTTCCGGATAAATGATTTCCTCCGGCGAAAGCGCTTTATGGAGATGATCCTCCTCTTCTGTCTCCTCATAGGAATCGTCCAGGTATTCCTGCGTCTTTTCTTCGGTTACCGCAGCTGCGGCTTCCGTGGTCCATTCTCTCTTCACGGCATATCCCATGGCTTCCGCCTCCCGGATCCCTAAAGAGCCGTTTGCGAGCATTTTTCCGTACGCCTTGTACCGGTCCTCGCCGGTCTCTTCGAAAGGCACTTCGTCGCTCTCATAATCCGGCTCCTGAGACATTCTCTGCGGCAGGATGCCCTTATTTTCCTCCGGCTCGGGAACGCTCACGGTCTCAGGCTCTTCTGCAATGGAAACATAGGAGTTTTCAATCTCCTCGGCGTATTCCTTCATTTCCTCTCTCTGATCTTTTCTCAGATCAAAACTTGTGAGAGAGGCAGGCTTCCTTTCGTGCCGGGCGTTTTCTTCCGCAACCGCCTTCTCGAGCATTTCCTCTTTCCGCCGAAGCTGCCTTGCCTCCCGTCTGGCTTCACTGCGCACGTGCTCTTCTGAAAGCCGTACCCGTGCTCTCTGCCCCTCGGTTTTGGCCGCGGCTGCCGTTTTCTCAAGGCCCCGCCGGGTAAAGGAAATAATGCTCTTTTCCGTTATCGCCACCAGTGCAATGAGCATGAGAACAATAAGGATGAGCCAGGCGCCGGCTCTGCCGAGCACGCTTCCGATTCCCTGAGAAAGCATCGCTCCGAAAAAGCCGCCGGAACCCTCATGCAGGAAAAGCCCGTCCTTCGCGTTCCGGTAGATTTCTGGAAGCGGCAGGGACTCTTTCGTCCCCGCAATCAGCTGGATCATGCCTGCTGCCGTAAAGAAAAGAATGCAGATAGCCGCCACTTTCCACCCGAACAGCGCATCATTTCTCCTGGTTACGCAGAAAAATGCCAGATACAGAAGGAAAAACGGGAAGATATACGCCATGACTCCGAAAATTCCCTTCATAAAACCGCCGGCCAATTCTCCCACGGTTCCGAGGGCCCCGACAACGGAAAGGAACAGAAAAATGCCGAGGAAAGCCGCAATGATCGCCGCTGCCTCCGTTCTGAGAAAAGCCTTTTTCTGTGCGATCTGTTTCTTTGTCGGCTTTTTCTGTTTCTTTCCGGTATTCTGTTTTTTTGAGTTCTTTTTCTTTTCGGTCAACTTATTCACCAATCACATTTCTTATTGCCACCGGCGTCCGGTAATTCCATTTGTAAATCTTGATTCCCGCCTTCCTCGATGCGGCATTTACCACACAGCCGTTTCCGATATACATGCCCACATGGTTGATGGTACCGGATTTATTGGCATAGAAGACAAGATCACCGGGTTTCATCTGGTCCGAAGTGATTCTCTTTCCCTGTTTTGCCTGGTTATAACTGGTTCTTTCCAGATAGATTCCGAAATGCTTTAATACCGACTGAACAAAGCCGGAGCAGTCGCATCCCTTTGTCAGGCTGGTACCGCCCCAGACATAGGGATTTCCGACAAACTGACAGGCATAGTTAACGATGGAGTTGCGGAATGCCGCCGCTTTATTGGCCGCCTCGACCGCCGGATAATACTCCACGGCTTCGGAAAGCCCGTACTTTAGTTCCACATAGCCGTTCTGCGTGGAGATATAGGCCGGGTCGTCATCGGAAGACTCCAGATCGATCTTCACCCAGCCGTCACACTGGTCGAGCACGGCATAGGCCTGACCCGTTACCACCTGCGTCCACGCCTCATTATCGGTGGAGGGGCCGGTGCGCACATTCAGATTGTCGGTCTTGATGCGGGCTGTCAGCGTTGCATTCTCAAGGGCCAGCGCTTTTGCCTCCTGACCGGTCGCGCAGTAATCCGCCACCACATAACCGGTGACATTTCCGGACCGGATCTTATACCACTGATATCCGTTTTCCGTGATTTCCTCGAGAAGCTCGGCTCCGTTTCCGGAAAGGAACTTTCCGCAGATATTGGCAATGCCTTCCGCCTTCGGTTCTTTTCTTACGTTGATATACCCGTCCGTATGACAGACAACGATGTTTTCGAACTGGGTAAGCGCCATTTCTCTGAGATCCCGGTTTCTGGCCTCGTCCAGGCAGAACCGGACCTCACAGTTCTCTCCGCCCGTATTGATATACGGGGTATCCGTTCCGTTGATATAGGAAGCGTCCACCAGTGCCCAGTCGCCTTCGGCTTCCCGGATCAGATACCGCTCTCCCGCGATGGCTTTTCCCACCACGTTCTCCGGATCCAGGGCTGTATCGCTCCGGATATTCAGAGAAGGTACATTGATGATGGCCCGCATGGCCATCTCATTCCGGGCCATCAAAAGGGCTTCCTCCCCTGTGACACAGAACCGGGAGGCGATATATCCGGTCAGACCTCCCGAAGAGATATAAAGCCACTCGCCCTGATCCTCCAGGATATCAAAGGCGGCCTTGTTATTCAGAAGCCCGATGATATTGGTCATATCATTGGCATCGGGAGCTGACCGCATATTGATGAAACCGTCGGTATTCACAAGTCCCAGGTTCTGATACCCGGACAGTTCCTCATCGATTTTCCGCTGGAGTTCCTGCTCCAGAAGTTCCTCTTCCGAAAGGGTCGGCGGTTCCGTCTCCGTTTCCACAGGAATACTGGCCTCCGTTTCCTCCGTCACCTGTACGCCCGGTTTCCGATCCATGGCCATAATGAACCCCGTCAGGATCACGATGACGGCAATGGGAAGATAAAGGAAGAGCCTGTCGTCCTTTTCCGTATATTGTTTTTTTCTTGAATGTCCTTTTTCAGTCATAATTCTCTGTATTCGCCTGTCCGGAAGGTCCGTAATGCGTGCTTCCGGGACCGGTCAGCTCTACCGTTTCCTCCTCTTGCGCACGGGCAGCTTCCTCTGCTTCTTTTGCGGCGGTGATTGCACTGTTTACTTTCGTATCGTCCGTTTCTCCTCTCTGAAGGTCGGCATCATTGATATATACCTTCCCGCTCTCCCCGTGAATATTGCAATATTCCCCGGGGACATTGTCGACGTCAAAATACTCCGTGTAGACTCCGGAAGTACCCTGGCGCACGTCCAGTTCACACGCTTCGGTAGCAAGAAGGCCGGACTTCCGGCAGATCGTGGCTTCCACAATATCGTCCGGCTTTTCAAACTGTCCCGGATCGGAAAGTCCTTCATGAATCCGTGTCATGATTTTTTTCCATATGTCCTTATGGAACGAGGTTCCGCCGTTATATTCCCCGGTCTGGGAATCGTTTAAGGACTGATTGTCATCGCAGCCTGCCCAGATCCCGGCAGTATAATACGGTGTAAACCCGATAAACCAGGCGTCCCGGTTATTGGTCGTCGTACCGGATTTGCCCGCACAGATCATCTGATCCAGATGTGACCTGGAGGAGGTATTGTTCACGGAAAAATCTGAAGACCACTTGGTATGACTGACCGTTGACATTCTCATGGCATCGGTCAGGAGGTAGGCCGTGGTCTCCTTCATCACCCGTTTCGGCTCCACCCCGGTCCGGTCGATCAGGACATTGCCGTCATGGTCGCAGATTTTCGTAAAGAATTTATAGTCTTTATACAGTCCTCCGTCCGCAATGGAAGAAAACGCATTGGTCAGTTCAAGCGTCGAGACTCCGCGTGTGATTCCGCCGAGGGCCAGCGCGGCATTGACATCCTCCTCTGTGAGGGTGGTGATTCCCATTTTTCCGGCAAAGGCTGCACCCGCTTCCGGAGAAACGGTTTCCACAAGACAGCGTACCGCAACGATATTCATGGAAAACTCGATGCCTTCCCGGATATTGGACCATCCGAAATATTGTCCGCGGCTCCACCAGTTCCGGAATTCCTTTTCACCGATCTGGTATGAAGAGTCATAATACACCGTTCCCAGTGTGGCTCCGTTCTGTTCAATGGCCGGGGCAAAAGCAGTAATTACCTTAAATGTGGATCCCGGCTGACGGAGTGTGCCGGTCGCACGGTTCGTCGTAAGGGAATAGAGCTTTTCTCCCCGTCCGCCGCAGACTGCTTTGACCTCTCCGGTCCTCTGATCGATGACAACCACAGACACCTGCGGCTCCAGGGTAAAATCAAGGGTCTCCCCGATCACGGTATCTCCGTCTCCGATCACTTTTTTCCGGTACTCTTCGATCTTTTCCTCGCAGGCTTCTTTCGTCTTGAAAAGTCCGTTATATCCGCCATCCTGTTCCTCAAAATACCGGTCCGCATCCCGCTCGGAATAATGGGTTTCCGTGCCGTCCGGATGCTGGAGGGACAGACGCCATTTGTAGCTGTATTTTGCCGTGTCGTAGTTTTCAGGATCATTGACCTCTTCGTCCACGATTTTCTGGATGTCCGGATCCTGAGTTGTATAAATGGAAAGTCCGCCGGAATACAGAAGATCTCTGGCCTCTGCTTCCGTCATGGAAAGCTCTTCCTTAAAAGCTTCAATGCACTGATTGATCAGTTCATCCGTGAACCAGCTGTAGACATCCGTGTTCAGTACGTTTCTTTTCTCGTTTACCTGCTTGATCTCCTCGTAGACATCTTCCTTTGAAGCTTCCTTCTTCTGCTTCTCCGTGATCATTCCGAGGTCACACATATTCTCAAGCACCCGGATCCGTCGCTCCTGATTTTCCTCCGGATGCCGGATCGGGTTCAGGCGGGACGGATTCTTGGTAATGGCCGCCAGAACCGTGCATTCCGCCAGGGTAAGGTTCTTAAGGTCTTTATCAAAATACCGTTTTGCCGCCACCTTGACACCGAGGGTGTTATTGGACAGGTTGATCGTATTCAGATAATCGGTAATGATTTCTTTTTTGATCTCTTTCTTTTCTTTACCCGGCTGATTTTCAAGGGACAGAGCGATATACCACTCCTGAAACTTTCTCTCATACAAGGCAAAACCGGTCTCCATGCCGCCATGAAAGACATTATTCTTGATCAGCTGCTGGGTAATGGTCGAACCGCCGCCGTCCTGGGAATTCCCGGTCAGCACACCCCGTACCGCTCTGGAGATGGAACGGATATCAATTCCGTCATGCTCAAAAAAACGCCGGTCCTCAATGGCAACAAAGGCATTGATCAGGTCCTCGGGAATTTCCTCATAAGAGGCCTCCTCCCGGTTGGAACCGGACTGCACCAGGGTGGCGATCTCGCCGCCCTTCGCATCATATGCTTTTGAAGCAAATCCGCTGGGTGCCGGCTGGATATCCCGGATATCCGGCGAATTTTCGATGATTCCTGTCACAGCTCCCAGTACCAGAAAGAAAGCGCTGATGGCAAGAAGAATCGCAAAGAAAACAATGGCAGTCCCGGCGGTCTGAACCAGCCGGTTTGCTGCCCTCTTGTCATCATAATTGATATCATCCAGCTTTTTCCGGATGCTGTAACGTGAAAAATTCATACCCATAAAAAAGTCTCAGATACACGGATTGTTCCGCGCTGCGCGCTCCCACAATCCTGAAAACATTCGCAATCCGCCACTTTGTGGCTGCTTGCTCATGTTTTTCCGTGTCATAAAGTCATATTCCCACTTACGAGCAAGCTTGGCGTGGGAACATGCCTTTTGCCACTCGTATCATTATATCACAGGTTTTCACAAATCCAAAATACAATTCTCTTAATATTGTGTATCCTTCCGCCGCCCATTTCCGAGAAAACCTTTGACCTCGGGCTCCGGGTTATGATAGAATAGGCAGTATGATTTTAGCAACTGACAATATCAACAAAACATACGATGGAAAATGCATCCTTAAGGATGTGTCCTTCCATATGGAAGCACATGACCGTCTCGCCATCACCGGCATCAACGGTGCCGGGAAAACCACGCTCCTTCGGATCATCACCGGGGAGGAAGCTGCCGATTCCGGGACCGTTACGATTCCGAAAGACATACGGCTCGGATACCTTCCCCAGAACCCGGAGATCGACTCCGAGCGGACCATCTACGACGAGGTCATGCTGGTAAAAGAGTCTCTCTGCAGGATGGAATCCGAACTCCGCTCCCTGGAGGAAAAGATGCGGCTCCATGCGGTGAATACATTTGCCCTGGAGGAGGTTTACCGAAGGTACAGTGCGCTTTCCGAAAAATACGAAGCGGAGGGCGGCTATGCGATCCGTTCCAACGTGACCGGTGTCCTTAAGGGTCTCGGTTTTTCCGAGGAGGAGTACGGAAAAAAGGTGTCCGTTCTTTCCGGCGGCCAGAAAACAAGGCTGATGCTCGGAAAACTCCTGCTCGATGCTCCGGACATCCTGATTCTCGATGAGCCGACGAACCATCTGGATATCGCTTCGGTGACATGGCTGGAAGGATACTTAAAAGGTCTCCGGAGTGCCGTGATCATTGTTTCCCATGACCGTTTTTTCCTCGATCGGATCGTAAACAAGGTCCTCGATATCGATGCCACGAGAGCCCGCCTTTATACGGGCAACTATTCCGCTTTTTCCGAAAAAAAGGCAGCACTCCGGAAAGAACAGATGCGGGCCTTTTTGTCCAATCAGGCCGCCATCCGTCATCAGCAGGAAGTGATTGAAAAGCTCCGGCAGTTCAACCGTGAAAAATCGATCAAACGGGCGGAATCCAGAGAAAAAATGCTTTCAAAAATGGAACGTGTCGAGAAACCGTTTGACACAGACGATGCCATGAGACTGCATTTCACCCCGTACCGCGCCTCGGGAAATGATGTCCTTTATGCCGAAAACCTGAGCAAATCCTTTGACGGGAACCGCCTCTTTTCCGGGGTTACGATTGATGTCAAAAGAAACGAGAAAGTCTGCATCATCGGGCCGAACGGAACCGGAAAAACCACGCTTCTGAAAATCATCAACACCTCTGCCGTGGAAAAGGGCATTGCATCTCAGGAATCCTCTCTGGTTTCTGAACGGAGAGCCGACGCCGATTCCGGCGAGATTGAGTTCGGCACCAGGGTTGAAGTGGCTTATTACGATCAGGAGCACCAGGTGCTTGAGCCGCAGAACACGGTCTTTGACGAGATCTCCGATGCCTATCCCTATATGAACAATACAGAGATCCGGAATCTCCTGGCCTCCTTCCTTTTTACGGGAGATGATGTTTTTAAAGAGGTCCGGGACCTCTCCGGCGGAGAAAAAGGCCGCCTTTCGCTGGCAAAACTGATGCTCTCGAAGGCCAATCTCCTTCTGCTTGATGAGCCGACCAACCATCTTGACATCACCTCAAAGGAAATCCTGGAGGAGGCGGTAAGGAATTATGAGGGAACCGTAATCTGCGTTTCGCATGACCGGTATTTCATCAACCGTACAGCGACCAGAATTCTGGAGCTTGATCATCAGTCCTTTATCAACTATCAGGGAAATTATGATTATTACCTTGAGAAAAAGGCGGATCCGGATTTTGATCCCGAGAAGTCCGTGAGCGGAACGTCGGAGAAAAATGCTTCCCGTCCTGTCTCCGCATCTGACCGGAAAGCCATGGAACTTAAGGACTATATCGTCGGCGAGGAAAAACGGGTTTCTTTAAGTTTTGAAGAACAGAAAGCCCGGCGGACGAGAAAGCAGAAACTCACCACAAGCCTTCGGGATACGGAGGAAAAGATCCGGAAACTGGAAGACCGGGACGGTGAGATTGACGAACTGATGACGCATGAAGAGATTGCCGTGGACCCGGCTAAGCTTTCCGAGCTTTCGAAAGAAAAAGAGAGCCTTTCTGAAAAACTCGAAAAGCTCTATGAATCCTGGGAGGAGCTTTCCATGGAGATTGAGGGGTTTGAAAATGAACAGTGACGGAAAAGAAAAAAAGAAAACCGGAAAGGCACGCCGGATCCTGGCCCTCATCTGCCTTTTTCTCATGGCGGGGCTTGTCATCGGCCTTCTCTGGGCCGCGTTTACCCATGCACCGAAAGGAACCATCCTGGCTTTCCTTTTTGCCCTCATGGCCGTGCCTTTTGTCTTTTACGCCTGTATCACGTATCTCAGGCATAAAGAGGAATACCTGGAAAAGCTCATGGAAAAAGAGAACTGATCTCTGACATAAACAGCGTGAAACATGGGAGATGTTTCCCTCTGTTTATGAAAAGAGGTCCGTGAAACACCGTCTTTGTTTCACGGACCTCTTTCTGTTTATTACTGATCCGAATAATTATCGAAATATCCCTGAATGAACACAATCGGGGTTCCCTTGTCTCCGGAACCGCTCGTCAGGTCACAGAGAGATCCGATCAGGTCGGTAAGCTGTCTCGGCGTGGTTCCCTGAGAAGCCATATTGCCGACAAGGCTCTCGCTTCCCTTGGAAGCGATCTTCTCTTTCATGGCAGCCGTCAGCGCTTCCCCGGACAGATCCTTTAAGTCATTATCCGCAAGATACTTGAGCTTCAGTTCATTCGGCGTTCCGGAAAGTCTCTCCGTATAAGCCGGGCTGACAACGGGATCTGCCAGTTCCCAGATCTTTCCGACAGGATCCTTAAACGCGCCGTCTCCGTAGATCATGCAGTTCATATCCACTCCGGTCGCCTTGTAAAGTGACTCATGAAGCGCCTTCACAAATTTTTCGGGTTCTGCAGGGAAGAGCTTTACTTTGTCTTCGGTGGCCTTGTTGGAACCGTAAAGACCGTACTTCCTGTTATATCCGGAGCCGTTCACCGGCTCATTGCAAAGATCGGCAAGGGTAAGCACTTTCTCGGCGCCGGCTGCGAGAAGACGCCTCTTTGAACGCTCACGGGTATGAATATCACAGCAGAGCACATTCTTTGTATACGGAAGAGCCGCACGGCAGTCGTTGGCAAAGATGAACTCCACCTCACAACCCTCATTGTTAAACAGTTCCTTATAATACTCCACATAATCAATGCCTGTAAACTGATGCTTCACGTACCCGAAAAGCTCCCGGTACTTTTTCTCATCCAGCACATCTGAATAGGGATTGACCCCCTTCTCATCCAGAAGGTCCTCATCGAAAAGATGGTTCCCGACTTCATCGGACGGATAGCTCATCAGGAGATATACCTTGTCAAATGCCTTGGCAATTCCCCTAAGGCAGATGGCGATACGGTTTCTGGACATGATCGGGAAAGTCACGGCGATCTCCGAAACTCCGAACTTTTCCTTTGCGCACTGCGCGATCTGGTCCGTGGTAACGTAGTTGCCTTCTGTACGTCCCACAATGGCTTCTGTCACTGCGACAACATCTTTCTCATGGAAGGTGATGTTCTGTTCTTTTCCCATCTCCACAATGGACTCGGTCACGATCTTTACAAGATCGTCCCCTTCCTTAAGGACCGGGCATCTGACACCTCTTGATACGGTTCCGACTGTTCTCATGAATTGTTACCTCACTGTACGGTACCCCCTTTTCAGGGATACGGACTGCCACCCTTTTCCGGAAAATCCGTGATCCGGCGGCACTGGTTCCGTAAAGTATAAGTGCCATACCGGATGGTATGGCACTCCCTTTTATTACTTACGAATGTTAAGCTTCTTGATAAGCTCTCTGTATCCCTCAAGATCCTTCTTGGCAAGGTAATCAAGAAGACCTCTGCGGCGTCCAACCATCATGAACAGTCCGCGTCTGGAATGATTGTCCTTCGGGTTCTCTTTCAGATGCTCAGTAAGCTCTCTGATTCTCTCGGTAAGGATTGCGATCTGTACTTCGGGTGAACCGGTATCGCCTTCCTTACGGGCATACGTGCTGATGATTTCCTGTTTTTTCTCTTTTGTGATCATGTTTTTTCCTCCTTAGATAATACACTGGGAAGATTTCCCTCCCACACACCTTCTGCAAGGCATACGCCAGGAGCGGCCTTATGCTGTGCAGCGGCGAACCTTTAAGATAATACCACTAACCGGTACTGAATGCAAGGATAATTTCACTTTTTTTCGAAGAACGAAAGAGCCGCCGGAATGTCCTTTTCCCGGAGCTCCTTTTCGAGTGAAGAAAAGTCCGGGAACTTCTTTTCTGCCCGGATAAAATGCAGAAGTTCCGTTTTCACGGTCCGGTCATAAAGTTCCGGAACCCGCCCCGGTTCCGCAAAAAGAAATGACTCCAACCCTAACGGATTTTCGCCGGGCACCGTCGGCTTTACACCGAGGTTGCAGATGCCGATATACTTTTCCGCGTTTTTTCCCTTCGGTGCGGTGTGATCGTTCCTGACATTCTTTTCTTCCTTACCAAACACAGTCACCCGTACGGCATAGACACCGTACGGCGGTGTTTCCACTCCTTCCGGAACCGGTACATTGACAGTCGGGATCCCGAGAATGTCCGTTCCGATGTGATTTCCGCGAACCACCGTACCGGTAACGGCCCAGGGCTGCCCCATGATCCGGGTGACAGTCTCCATATTTCCGGCACAGAGTTCCTTTCTTAAGCGGGTAGAACTCAGCTCACGGTCTTCTGACTCCGTGAGTTCAACCTTCTCGATCAGCCGGAAATGAAACCCGTATTCCGCCGCATGTGCCCGGAGAAACGCTTCATTTCCTCTTTTCTGATATCCGAAGGAAATGTCTTTTCCTCCGACAAGATACTTCATGTGAAGCTTTCGGATCAGAATTTCCGTCAGGAAATCCTCTGCGCTCATATGCATCATCTGATCATTGAGCGGAAGTTCGATCACATAATCGATGCCGAGGGAGAGAAGTGTCTCCCTTCGCTCCTCCTTTTCCTGAACTGTTCTTCCTTCCGGTTCAATGATCAGGACAAGAGACCGGAGCCGGTGCTTTTCCGCCGCCTTTCGAAGTTCCCTGAGAAGCGCGCGATGGCCGATATGGGTACCGTCAAACTTTCCGATGGCAACCGCCGTCGGTGTCACCACCCGGATTGCTTCATCGACCCGCCCTTCTTCATAAAGCTTCTCAATATCAGAAAAAGTAAGAGCATCCTCAGCTGTAAAATCCCCCACCGCTGTCCGGCGGAGAGACTCCATACAGGCACCGCAGGAGAGGAGCTCCCCGATATCAGAACACAGTGTCCGGATATAGGTTCCTTTGGAACAGGTAACGGTAAACTTCACATGCGGTGGATTGACCTCTGTGATGACAATGTCCCGGATCTCGATCCATTTTCTCGGACGTTCCACTTCTTCACCGCTTCTGGCGATATCGTAAAGTCTTCTTCCGTCGACCTGCCTTGCCGAATACATCGGCGTCAGCTGGTCATACCCGCCCACAAAAGAAGAAATCGCCTTTCGGATCTCCTCTTCCGATGGAAGGCTTCCGCCGTATCTTTTCAGCACTTTCCCCGTAATATCCTCCGTATCGGTGATGACTCCGAGAAGAAGACCGGCTTCATATTTTTTTGTTCCGTCTCCCACCTCGGAAACACTTTTGGTCGCTCTTCCGAGGGCAACCGGGAGAACGCCTTCCGCCATCGGATCGAGCGTTCCGGCATGACCGTTTTTGTCTACATGAAGAATGCGCCTTATGCGGGCGCATACACTCATGGAGGTCATTCCTTTTTCTTTATATACATTCAAAAAACCTGTATAATTCATTCCTGTTTTTCTGATAGCTGCTCCGCAACCATCCGGAGGATTTCCTCGATATCCTGATTGTAATTCTGCGAAAGAAGACATCCGGCTGCCCGTTTATGACCGCCGCCTCCGAATTCCTTCGCAATCACGGATACATCCAGGCTGTCCGTATTCGAACGGAGAGATGCTTTATAGGTTCCGTCCTGAAGCTGATAAAAAAAGGCTCCGCCGGATGCCCCGTCAATGTTGCGAATGAGGTCAATAAAACCGTCAGTTTCCTTGGCGGAGAGAATCCCGTAGTCCCGCATGGTTTTCTGGGACAGTCTCGCTATATGAAAAGCCCCGGAAAGCCTCGGCTCAATGCTCTGGAGCACCGCTCCGAGAAGAATCCGCTGCCTATATGTCATGGAATAGAACGAATCATCAATGATCCTTCCGAAACTGATTCCCTTTTCCATGCAATGCCCCGCGATTTCCATGGTATGCGGGGACGTGCTTGAGTATTTGAACACTCCGGTATCATGAATGATTCCTGTATAAATGCACTCTGCCACCGGCTTCGTAATGTATTCGTCGTAAAGGAGATCATATATGATCTCACAGGTGCTCGAAGCCTCCGCCTCGATTACATAATCATCACAGAACCCTTCGTTCGTCACATGATGGTCGATCATAAAAGATTTTTCGGAAGTCTGGAGATATTTTAAAAACCGGCCGGTTCTTCCGGCGTCTCCGCAGTCACATACAATACAGAGCCCGTAGGAATGATCCACCGCGTTTTCATTCACGATCCGGGAAAAGCCCTCCATATAGGCGAATTTTTCCGAGCTTTCCTCTAAATATACTCTGACCTTTTTTTCCGGACAGTACTCTCTGATGTAGTTATAAAGTGCCAGTGTCGAACCCACGCAGTCTCCGTCCGGACTGATATGACCGAGAATACAGATATCCTTTGCCTCCCGGATCCGTGCGTTAAACTTCTCCTTCATCATCCGTCTCGTCCTCCGGGACCTCCGATTCCTCATCGGGATCGGCCGCATGCTTTTCCCGGTCTTCCCTGAGGAGTTCATCAATACGCTTTGACATTTCAATCGCATATTCCGTTGACCGGTCCGGCAGGAAGTTGAGCTCCGGAGTTTTCCGAAGATTCACCCGATGAGCGAGTTCCCTCCGGATAAATCCCTTGGCACGTACGAGCCCTTCTATCGTCTCGAGAAGCTCCTCTTCGGGGCCAAGGGTGGAAATATGGATATTGCAGTACTGAAGGTCGGGGGTTACCTCGACCTTCGTTACTGTCGCAAACGGATCCACCGACGGATCCTTCACATCCCGTAAAATCTGTGTCAGTTCTCTTTTTACCGCGCTGTTGACCGCGTTATTTTTTGGGCTGCCTTTTTTCATGTTTATTCGCTTGCTTTCTTCGGAGTTCTGGGAACTTCCACCATTTTATACACTTCGACCATATCGTCTTCCTGAAGATCAGAGAAGCCGTCAAATACCATGCCGCATTCGAAACCGGTCTTCACTTCCTTCACTTCATCCTTGAAGCGCTTTAAGGACGCGATATCGCCGTCAAAGATCTCTTTGTCGCCTCTGGTGATACGTGCCTTCGATCCGCGCTCGACAATACCGTCAGTGACATAACATCCTGCAATGGTACCGACACCTGAAGCCTTGAAGAGCTGCCGGACAATAGC
The DNA here is from genome assembly GCA_045642005.1 of Candidatus Avilachnospira sp. Lineage (GTDB taxonomy): Bacteria > Bacillota > Clostridia > Lachnospirales > Lachnospiraceae > Avilachnospira. The sequence goes on along the minus strand of JAZUHZ010000263.1, from coordinate 5,691 downwards.
ATGGCCGGTAAGCTTTTCCTCGTAGGTAGGTGCCAGCATTCCGGTAAGCGCCGCCTCCAGATCGTCAATAGCCTGATAGATGACTTTGTAGAGCCGGATATCCACGTTCTCATGCTCCGCGGTGGACTTGGCCACAGCATCCGGTTTCACATTGAAACCGATAATAATGGCATTCGCGGCGGATGCAAGAGATACATCCGATTCGTTGATATTGCCGACGCCGGCATGGATCACCTTTACGGCCACTTCCTCATTGGACATCTTGCCGAGACTCTGCTTTACGGCTTCCACGGAACCCTGGACATCCGCCTTGATGATGATCGGAAGTTCCTTGATGTTTCCGGCCTGAATCTCATCAAACAGATCGTCCAGATTCATCTTCTGCTTGGTTTCTTCGAGTTTTGCCTTCTTGTTCTCGGCAATGAAGGTATCGGCAATATTTCTTGCCTCTTTTTCATCGTCACAGCCCATGAATACTTCACCGGCATTCGGCACATCATTCAAACCGAGGATTTCCACCGGAGTAGACGGGCCGGCCTTCTTGACACGGTTGCCCTTGTCATCGATCATGGCGCGGACCTTGCCGTAGCATGCGCCGGCGGCAACGTTATCTCCGACACGGAGTGTTCCCTTCTGAACAAGGACGGTGGCCACGGGGCCTCTTCCCTTATCGAGTTCGGCCTCGATTACGATACCTCTTGCATTTCTGTTCGGATCTGCCTTTAACTCCAGGACATCCGCTTCCAGGAGAAGCATTTCGAGAAGATCCTCAATGCCCTCTCCGGTCTTTGCGGATACCGGAACCATGGGAGTGGAACCGCCCCATTCTTCGGCGACCAGTTCATACTCAGTCAGTTCTTTCTTAACTCTGTCAACATTAGCAGCGGGCTTGTCGATCTTGTTGATGGCAACTACGATCTCAACACCGGCGCTTCTCGCATGGTTGATTGCTTCAATCGTCTGCGGCTTTACGCCGTCATCTGCAGCTACCACAAGAACGGCAATATCCGTTGCCTGGGCGCCGCGGAGACGCATGGCGGTAAAGGCCTCATGTCCGGGGGTATCAAGGAATGTAACACTCTTTCCGTTCACGGATACCACGGAAGCACCGATGGCCTGGGTGATTCCGCCGGCTTCCTTCGAGGTAACATTTGTCTTTCTGATTGCATCCAGAAGTGAGGTCTTGCCGTGGTCAACGTGACCCATGACACATACCACGGGACTTCTCGAGGCCATCTTTGACTCGTCCTCGTCAGCCTCCTTAAGAAGCTCTGCGATGACGTCCTCCGGAACCTCTTTTTCACAGAGAATGTCATACTCCATGGCAATCTCTTCCGCCTCCTCATAAGAAAGCTCGGTATTCGGCGTCACCATCTTCCCGGAAAGGAAGAGTTTTTTCACGATCATAGACGGCTGCATTCTCAGCTTGTCAGAAAGATCCTTGATCGTAAGGCTTTCCGGGATCACGATCACCTTGATATCCTCTTCCGGCTTTACCTGTTTTACGGATTCAGGTTTGATAAATGCGCCCTTTCCCGTCTTCTTCGGCTGCTGGATCTCGTCTCTGTATTTATCTTTTTTATCTTTATCCTTATTTCCGTAGGTGCTTCTGGCTCTCTGGGTTCCGTTCTTTCCGGAATGCGTATCAAAAGCGCCTGCCTGGGAAGCCTGTGACTGAGCAGCACGCGGTCCCTGCGGTCTCTGACCCTGGCTTCTTTCATTTCTCTCCCGGAAGCCGCCTCTGTCTTTGTCCTGGCCCTCTCCGGCTCTCGGATTTCTGGCAATAAAGGTCCTTCCGCCCTGTTTCTGATCTTCAGGGCGACCCTTCCCGTCTTTGGAAAGCGCAGGTTTTCCCTGCCCTGATTTCGCGTCTCTCGCCTTCTTTTCCTCGCGTGCTTTTGCCTTCTGCTGCGCACTTGCCTCACGGATGATCGCATTGGCATCGTATCCGGCATAAGACTTCACGATTTTCACTTTCGGAAGCTCCGGAGCCTTTTGTGCCTCCGGTTCCTTTCCGGGCTTTTCCGGTTCTTTCACGGCTTCCGGTTTCTTTTCCGGTTTTGCAGCCGTTTTTTCCTCTGCCTTACAAGCTGCGGGCTTTCCTTCCTGTACCGTCGGAGCCTTGTCATCGCTCTTTGGCTTTCCTGCCACAGTTTCCGAAACCGAAACCTTCCCTTCTTCCATCGGCGCTGCCTGGGGCTCTTTATTCTCCACAGGCGCGGGGGCAGACTTTTCGGCTTTCTTCAGCTTCGGTGCTGCCGCATCGGGCATCACATTTTTATTCTTCTGTTCATTGGTTCCGAACACAGCGGGCTTGACAGGCTTGGTGCCTGCCGGAAGCGGTCTCGGCCCTTTCTGTGCCGGAGCCTTTTCGGTACCGGATGTCTTTGCGACGGGCTTTGCCTGTGTCCTGGCTGCTGTTTTCAGTCCCTTCGGGAGTTCCTTAATGCTTACAGAATTCTGAGATCTGAACACGACATTCAACTTCTTTTTGGGCTGGGCACTTTTTTCCCCTTCTTTATTCATATCCTTTTCATTCTCATTTCCCATTTACATACCTCCCTCAATGATTTGAATCAGCTTTTCACAAAAACCTGCATCTTCTGTTACAACGACGGCTCTTTCCGCTTTTCCGATGGCCCGTCCCAGTTCCGCTTTTGTAAGTGGAAGGGGCCTGATCGGGATACCCCGGTAGGAGCACATATCCTGAAACTGTTTTACGGTATTCTCCGAAGCATCCGATGCCAGAAGACAGAGCCTCGTTTTTCCGGATTTCACGGATTTCTCGCAGGGCAGTTCCCCGGAGAAAAGCTTTCCCGCCTTTTCACAGATGCCGAGAAACCCCAATAATTTATTCGTCAATCTCTTCCTCCGGTGTTTCTTCCTCTCCGTAGTATTCCTCGGTCCCGGCAGTCTCGGAATCTCCGACCATCCCGAGTTCCTCAAGAAGGCCTGACTCTTCAGCCTGGCTCTCACTCTTGATATCGATCTTATAACCGGTAAGCTTTGCGGCAAGACGGGCATTCTGTCCTTCCTTACCGATGGCAAGAGAAAGCTGGGAATCCGGAACAATGACGATGGCCTCCTTGGAATCCTCATCCGCTACAACGCAGATCACCTTGGAAGGGCTGAGCGCATTTTCAATAAGGTATGCCGGATTCTCATCCCAGTTGATGATGTCGATCTTCTCACCATTTAATTCGTCCACTACGGAATTGACTCTGGTTCCGTTCACGCCGACGCAGGCGCCGACAGGATCCACATTGGCATCATGGGACACCACTGCCATTTTGGTTCTGGAACCGGCTTCACGGGCTACTGCCATAATCTCCACAGTACCGTCCTTCACCTCGGAAACCTCCTGCTCGAAGAGTTTCTTTACAAGATCGGGATGGGTTCTGGAAACGGAAATTCTCGGGCCCTTCGGATTGTTTTTCACTTCCAGAAGATACACTTTGATTCGCTGATTTGGCTTTAACGTTTCGCCCTTGATCTGCTCATTTTCCGACAGGCTGGCGTCTGCCTTGCCGAGATTGATATACACCGCGCCGTTTCCGAAACGTGCCACGGTACCGGTCATAATGCCGTGCTCATGCTCATAAAAATCCTTGTAAAGAGAGTTTCTCTCTTCTTCTCTGATTTTCTGTACGATAACGCCCTTTGCATTCTGCGTGGCAATCCGTCCGAATTTCTGGGCATCGATCGGGAATTCGATCTCGTCGCCGGTCTCCGCATTGATATCGATCATTTTTGCATCGGTAAGACTGATCTGGAGTACGGGATCCTCCACTTCCTCTACGACTTCCTTTTTCTGGAAGATCACATACTCATAAGTATCCCTGTCAATATGTACTTCACAGTTATCTGCTTTTCCAAAATGGTTTCTGCAGGCTGTGAGCAGCGAGCTTTCAATGGCTTCAAGAAGAGATTCCTGTGAAATATTTCTCTCTTTGCCAAGTAATTCAAGCGCTTCCTTCAGTTCGGTGTTCATAAATTTTCTCCTTGCCTTCTATATACAATGATTCAATCAGTCATTTATTTCTTCTGTCAGATATCCCCTGGAGCATACCTCAAGTGTATAGGCTTCCGCGATAAAATCCTCTTTATCAAGCCACTTGGAAAGCCTCCGGGATACCATGGCGCAGTCGTTGATTCCGATGCCCGGTTCGGCGGGTTCCTCTGCCTCCGCTCCGGCAGCCTCCTCTGTGACTTCTTCAGCTGCTTCCATCCCGGTTTCGTCTGTTTCCGGAGCCGTATCTTTTTCCTCCGCCCGTTTCTTTCTTTCCTCATCCGTAAGGTCGATATAGGCTCTCAGATAAAAATTTCCGTCCTCTTTCACGAATTCCGTTTTTAAAAGCCTGTATCCTTCCTTTTCCAGGAACGTTTCCAGATACGCGGCGGTTCTTTCGCTGTATTTATCCATAGTTGTACCGCACTACAATCCAAAAGATTAAGGAGTGGGCTTCCGCTCACTCCTTAAACCAACAATAACATTACCATTTGGGATTATAGCATTATGTAAACACTATTTCAAGCATTATTTTCGGGATTTTCTTCTTTTTCAGCCGTTTCTCCCTTTTTATTTTCCGTTCCCGGCCGATTCCAGGAGATCCAATCGCAATCCTTATTCTCACAGGAATAGAAAACGCGTCCCGGAAGTTTGACACCCCAAAACGCCAAAAGCCTTACAGGGCTTTATTTTTTTGTCAAATTTTGTGATTTTGTAGTAGCTATTTGTAGCTATGTGTGGTATAATAAGCTTCAGGAGGTACATCATCATGAAGCTTACCATCTCAAAATCAAAGAATTCCGTTCATTTCTATGTGCAGAAAAGCGTCCGTCGAAAGGAAGGAGGGACAACCTCCATCATGGTAGAAACACTGGGAAGCCTCGAAGAAGTAAAGACCAGGGCCGGCGGGAAGGATCCCTACGAATGGGCCAGAGCCTACGTGGATGAACTGAACAGAAAGGAATACGAGGAAAAGAAAGAGATCATTCTCCGGTATTCCCCTTCAAAGCTCATCAAGCCGGGAGAACAAAGAAGCTATAACTGCGGATATCTCTTTCTCAAGAAGATCCTGAACCGTCTCGGCCTCCCGAAGATCTGCGCGGAGATCGCCAAACGGCACAGTTATGAATACGATCTCAACGATATCCTTTCCGATCTTATCTGCACACGGATCCTGTATCCGTCCTCCAAACGCTCCTCCATGAGGCTGGCAAAGGATTTCCTTGAGGCTCCTTCCTATGAGCTCCATGATGTATACCGTTCCCTGACGGTCCTTTCGGAGGAAAATGACTTCATACAGTCCGAACTTTACAGAAACAGTCAGAGTGTACTCCCGAGGAGAAAGGATATCTTATACTATGACTGTACCAACTACTTTTTTGAACTGGAGGAGGCTTCCGGTCTCAGGGAGTACGGACACGGGAAGGAAGGCCGGCCCCTTCCGATCGTAGGGATGGGGCTCTTTATCGACAATGACGGCATCCCCCTGGCTTTTGACGTCTATCCCGGAAACAGTAACGAACAGCCCACTCTCAAGCCGCTTGAGAGAAAGATCATAAAGGATTACGGGCTCGGGGAGCTCATCGTCTGCACAGATGCGGGGCTTTCATCCGTACCAAACAGGAAATTCAACGACGTTGAGATCGGCGGGATCAGCAAGAGGAACTTCATCACCACACAGT
>JAZUHZ010000262.1:0-2813 GCA_045642005.1 Candidatus Avilachnospira sp. | reverse complement strand
TTGGCTCACAGAACGACATGGCTACGATCCGACTTATTTTCTCTTTCCTTGGAAGTCATCTCGGGGAAGCGGTCCTCCAGTTCCTGACTGGTAACAAAGTGGATCTCATCCGGCAGGTGGTGAACAGCCTGGGGATACTTGTACCATACCTCATGTTCCATGTGCTTGATAACTTTGAAGATCTGACGTACAACCGCTTTCAGCTTTTCAACGGTACGTTCTTCCTTGGTGATGACCATTTCCCAGTCCCACTGGTCTACATAGCAGGAGTGCAGGTTGTCCAGGATTTCATCACGGCGAATCGCGTTCATGTTGGTATACAGACCTTCACCGGGCTGAAAACCATACATACCCAGCGCCATACGCTTCCATTTCGCCAGAGAGTGTACTACTTCAAAGGTTCCGGGTACATCGGCCATATCGAAGGCGACCGGACGCTCTACACCGTTCAGGTTGTCATTCAGACCGGAGTCATTGGAAACAAACAAAGGAGCAGAAATTCTTTCCAGGTTCATGGCATTGCCGAATTCCTTTTGGAAAGTATCACGGATATACTTGATCGCAGCTTCCGTCTCACGGACGCTCAGCTTGGGATCATAATTTTCAGGAATATACAGATTCATGGGTCAGTTTTCCTCCAGACATTCAAAATTACGAAGCAGATCTTCAATGGTATCCCGGCGGCGGATCAGTCGGGGTTTTCCATCCAGTCCGATGAGAACCTCAGCGGGACGAAGACGGTTATTATAATTGGAAGCCATGGAATAACCATAGGCGCCGGCATTCAGGATACCCACAATATCCCCTTCCAGGATCTCAGGAAGCTCACGGTCAGGGATCATCACATCGCCGCTTTCGCAGATGTTTCCCACGACGGAAACCACTTCCTTCTTGCCGGTATCTTCGCCATGAGGACGATAGATCTCAATATCATGGTAAGAACCGTACATGGCGGGACGGATCAGAACGGAGAGGCCCAGATCGGTTCCGGCATATTTTTTCTCAAAAACGGTCTTTATACCATTGACCTCACCCAGAAGAACACTGGACTCGGCCACCACATAACGGCCGGGCTCAATCTTGATCTGGACACTGCGGCCATAGGCCTGGATGAATTCCTGAATCAGAGCATCGATCTGCTTTCCGGTTTCCTTCAGATCCAGACGAGCTTCTCCATCCATCTTGTGATAAGGAACACCAAAACCGCCGCCGAAGTCGATGAACTTCAGATCGGGGAACTGAAGGCACAGATCCAGCAGCTCCTTCATGGCGATCAGATACAGATCGGGTTTCATAAACAGAGAACCGATATGCTGGTTAATACCGGTGAGCTTCAGATCATAGCGCTTCAGGATCGCATTCAGCTCATCCAGCTTTTCAATATCAATGGCAAACTTGGTATCGTGGCCTCCGGTAACGACCTTTTTGCTGTGTCCATCACCGATACCGGTGTTAATGCGGACGCAGATTTCTGTTCCGGGAGCCAGCTTTCCATACATTTCCAGCTGAGAAAGAGAGTCTACACTCAGATGAATTCCCTGAGCAATTACTTCCTTCATCTCCTTTTCCGTCACGTTGTTGCTGACGAAGAAGATCTCATCCTTCGTGAATCCAGCTGCTTTTTCTACAGCAATTTCACCCAAGGACATGGCATCGACTACCAGACCTTCTTCACGGATGATCTTCAGGAGGGAGAGGTTGGAATTGGCTTTTACAGAATAATTAACGGCAAAATCTTCCCATGTACTCATGGTTTTCAGATCGCGGCAGCAATCTCTCAGCACGCGTTCATTGTACACGTACAGAGGAGAGCCGTATTTCGCGATCAGCTCTTCCGGAGAGGTTTCACCCCAGAAGTGGTTGGGACCGGTAAAATAATCAAATGACCAGGCCATGTTGACACACTCCTTTACTTTCTTTTCTTCGATTTCAGAACTTTTCTTTTTATCCGGCAAAAAGATCGTATCCGGTAAGATTTCCTCTGATTGGAAGCAGCAATTCCATGAGAGAAGAAATCTGCAGATGCAGCCTTGATGCCTTGATCCTTCTCTTTATCTGTTTGGATATAAAGCTTGTCTTTGTGTTTAATCAGATCCGAGACAGGTCCGTATCTCAGATGGCAAACTTTACTCCGGGATCATTGAATTCTTTGATCCTCCGCTCAAAAGCTTCTTCCAAAGCCTTTTCATGGCACAGAGGATCATCTTCGGCGCCGATTCTGTCCAGCACATAGCGGGTCAGCTTCGGGTTGTTGACCAGGATCGGGCCCAGCAGGCCGGTGATCAGGGTCTGATGATAGAAGATTCCTTCCAGCATAGATCCCTTATTCATGCCGATGCCTCGTTTTACCTTCAGGAAAGGCATTTGCTCATTGGCGCCTTCCCAGAAGTCAAACTGGCTTCGGAAGCCCACCACATCAAAATCATCCTGGAAGGTTCCCAGACAAAGACCGTTGTAACGGTCATAGTGAGAACGTTTAACAATAAGCGGGAAGATACCCAGAGCCGGAGTTTCAGTGCCATCCCAGTTCAGGATCTTCTCGAAAAAGATCTCTCCGGCATTGCCGGTAAAGAGCATAAAGACATCCTCCTCCATCAGTTCCATGAGGCGGTTTTTGTAGGGCAGGAGCTTCTGGATCAGGAGCTTCTGGTTATTTTCGGTGGCAGGTCCCATATAGATCAGATCCGGCTTTTCGGTTGCAAAATAGGGTTCATCATCCACGTGAGTCTCCACAAAGTCCGCCTGAGGCAGAGTCTGACGAAGATACAGTATATTTCCGGAGTCACCGAAAAGACGGCCAACCTCCGGGTACA
>JAZUHZ010000261.1:0-6000 GCA_045642005.1 Candidatus Avilachnospira sp. | reverse complement strand
GTCTCTTCGCTCCTTCTTTCCGCCTGTGATCTGGTGAATGCGAGCACGAGACCTGCCGGACAGTTTGACAGAGTAACGGATGCACTGTCCGCCTATGAAAAGGGGACAGGGTACACGTACGATTATGAATTTATCCGGAATTTCGGAAGCCTTCCCAAACGTTCCTGTGAGATCTCAGAATTCGCAGACTGGGAGAGAACCGATTCCGGGGACGGAGAATCCACCGCGTTTTCCAGAAAACTGGAGATCTTCGGCTGTGAAACCGAAGTCAGCGTGGGAATCCGGAACGAGAACCAGAAGATCATTGCGGTCTACATGGTCTTCCATGATAACGGAGAGACGGGGCCGCTTCAGATCACGGAGGGGCTTTGGAATGCCCTCTCCGATAAAGCAGGGACCACCTATGAAGCTTATCTGGACGGAGAAAAGGTGAAGGCGAAGGATATTTCCTCTCTTCTCGGACAGAAGGAGGAAACTCATTCCTACCGCGGGATCTGGCCGCGAAATTCCATAAAATGGTCCGTCATGCTCGATTATTCTTTTACGAACGGCGAGGAGCAGCTGACGGTCTGCTTCCTTTAAAAACATAAAAAATACGCTGCACAAAGGGAACGGCTCTTCCTTTTTTTGAGGAACTCTGCTATCTTATAATTGTAATACCAATTAAAAAGGACAAGACTTCAGATGAATCAGACTTTGGTCTTTAATATTCAGCGATTTTCAACGCATGACGGAGACGGCGTCCGGACCACGATTTTTTTTAAGGGATGTCCGGTGAAGTGTAAATGGTGTCACAACCCGGAGAGCCAGCGGTTTTTCCCCGAGCTGATCACCTACAAATCCAAGTGCACGGCCTGCGGGAGGTGCATTCCCCGCTGCCCGAATCAGTGTATCACGATGGAGGACGGGAAAATCGTTCAGGACCGTGAAAAATGCACGAAGTGCGGAAAGTGTACGGATGTGTGTCTCCATGAGGCAAGAGAAATCGCGGGGAAAGAATATACGGTCACGGAACTCGTGAAAGAGGCAATGAAGGACCGGCTGTTCTTTGAACGTTCCGGCGGCGGCGTTACTCTTTCCGGCGGCGAAGTGATGAGCCAGGACATGGATTTTGTGGAGATGCTCTGCAAGAGACTCTGGCGGGAAGGCATCTCGGTATATATCGATACCTGCGGGTATGCTCCGTATGAGAATTTCCAGCGGATCCTTCCCTATGTGGATACGTTCCTGTATGATCTGAAGGTCCTTGATCCGGAGGAACATAAAAAATACGTCGGTGTGGACAACGCGCTGATCCTCGAGAATCTGAAAAAACTCTCCCGGGACGGTGCCAGGATCTATATCCGGATCCCTACGATCGGCGGCGTGAATGCGACAAACGGATTTATGAACGGTGTGATCGATTTCCTTCGGGAGAACGGGATCGTACCGGCCCAGGTGAATCTTCTGCCGTATCATGATATCGGTAAGAGCAAGTATGCAAATCTTGACAGAGGGTATGATTCGGATTCCATGACCGTACCGTCTGATGATTTTATGGAACATTTTAAGCTGCTTTTTGAAAAGGCAGGCTATCAGGTAAAAATAGGAGGATAATGAAATGCCAGAGAAAGTTGTTGACACAAGTTTCAGCATGACCACCCGTTCCGCTCTGAAGAAAGACAACGACCGTGGATGCACTGAAAGAATTAAGCGTTTAAGAAGAGTTTCCCACTCAACCCAGCCGCATCTTGATCTTCAGAGAGCACTGATCGAAACCGAAGTTTACAAGGAGTGGGAAGGCAAGGTTTCCGTGCCGGTTCTCCGCGCAATGGTGCTCAAGGAGTACTTCTCCAGGAAGGATCTTTATTTTGATGACGATGAGCTGATCGTCGGCGAAAAGGGCGTGGATCCTCAGTGTTCCCCCACATTCCCCGAGCTTTGCTGTCATACCGTTGAGGATATGAAGGTCATGAACGACCGTGACCTTGTAAACTTCACCGTAACCGAGGAGCAGATCAGGCAGCAGCAGGATATCATTATCCCCTACTGGAAGGGAAAGGCCACGAGAGACCGCCTTCTTGCTTCCCAGTCCCAGGAGTGGAGAGACTACTATTTCTCCGGCATGTTCACGGAGTTCATGGAGCAGAGAGGACCCGGACATACCGCCGGCGGAAAGAACTTCTATATCAAGGGCTATAATGATTATAAGAAGGAAATCGCCGAAGCCATTGAAAAACTGGATTATTTCAATGATCCCGAGGCTTATGACAAGGAGCAGGAACTCCGTGCCATGGACATCTGCTGCGATGCCATCATCATCCTCGGAAAGCGGTATCATGACCTCGCCCTCGAGAAGGCAGAATCCTGCGAGGATCCCGTTCGAAAGAAAGAGCTTCTTCAGATCGCAGAGAACTGCGCTGTTGTTCCCGCTGAAAAGCCGCAGACCTACTGGCAGGCTATCCAGATGTACTGGTTCACTCACCTTGGTGTAACCACCGAGCTCAACCCCTGGGATGCGTTCACTCCCGGACGTCTTGACCAGCATCTGATCCCCTTCTATACCAGAGATACCGAAGAGGGCATCCTGGATGACACTCTTGCACTCGAGCTTCTGGAGAACCTCTGGGTGAAACTGTTCAACAGCCCCGCACCGGTTAAGGTAGGCGTTACCCTGAAGGAGTCGGGTACCTACTGCGATTTCGCCAACATCAACTCCGGCGGACTTACCGCAGACGGCAAGGACGGTGTCAACGCGGTTTCCTATCTGATCCTCGACTGCATGGAGGATATGAAGCAGAACCAGCCTAACAGTAACGTGCAGATTTCTTCCCAGACTCCCGAGAAGTTCTTAAAGAGAGCCTGCGAGATCGCCCGTCAGGGATGGGGTCAGCCCGCCTTCTATAACACCGACGAGATCATTCAGGAAATGCTCAACCAGGGCAAGAGCCTTACCGATGCCCGTGTTTCCGGATCATCAGGCTGCGTAGAGACCGGTGCCTGGGGAACCGAAGCTTACTGGCTTACCGGATATATGAATATCCCGAAGTGCCTGGAGCTTGCTCTTCATAACGGCGTGGATCCGATGACCGGCAAGCAGCTTGGTCCGAAGACCGGAGATCCCACCACATTCACTACCTACGAGGAACTCTACGAAGCATTCCGCACACAGCTGCACAAGGCCATTGATATCAAGATCCGCGGCAACCTGATCATCGAGAAGGTATTCGCAGAAATGATGCCCGCTCCCTTCCTTTCCATCTGCACCGACGACTGCATCAAGAAGGGTAAGGACTACAACGCCGGCGGCCCGAGATACAACACCACCTACATCCAGGGTGTTGGTATCGGAACCATCACCGACTGTCTCGCAGCTATCAAGTACAATGTATTTGATCATGAGAAATTCACCATGGCCGAGCTGCTCGAGGCTCTCGCAGATAACTTCGAAGGTCATGAGGAAATCTACAACCTTGTGCACAATAAGACTCCGAAGTACGGCAATGATGATGACTATGCAGATGACATCATGCTTTCCGTATTCAATGAGTACCGTGATTACATCACCGGCAGAAAGAATACCCGCGGCGGCGTACACCGCGTAGATATGCTTCCGACCACCTGCCATGTATACTTCGGCAGCGTAATGCAGGCAACCCCCAACGGACGTCTTGCAAAGAAGCCCCTTTCCGAGGGTATCTCACCGGAGAAGGGTGCCGACACCAACGGTCCTACCGCTGTAATCAAGTCCTGCTCCAAGATGGATCACTGCTCCACCGGCGGAACACTTCTCAATCAGAAGTTTACTCCCAAGTCCGTGGCAGGCGAAGAGGGCATCAACAACCTGGCAGCCCTGATCCGTTCCTACTTTGCCATGAACGGTCATCACATCCAGTTCAACGTTATTGACCGCGCAACGCTTATTGATGCCAAGGAGCATCCGGAAGAGTACAAGGATCTGATCGTCCGCGTGGCAGGATATTCTGATTACTTCCGCAACCTCGATGATGCGCTGAAGAATGAGATCATTGAGAGAACCGAACAGGGATTCGGCGGCGGCTGCTCTAGCTGCGGCTAATGAAAGTTTCCAGGGAATTCCCGGAGGGAACCGCATTTCGCGGTTCCCTTTTTTTATTGAAATAGAAGGGCAGACGTGGTAGAATCAGGTCTATGAAAACGCTGGTTCCCGACTACTATCAAAAATTCAGCTGTCTCGCATCCGCCTGCCGCCATACCTGCTGTATCGGATGGGAGATTGATATTGACGAGGATACGGAAAAGAGGTATCTTAGTATCTCGCGCGATCAGAATGATCCGCTGTCGGAGAAGATGGCGCGCAGTGTGAAGTTTTCCACGAGAAGGGAACGGAGAAAAGGAATTCCGGGACATTTTCTCCTTCTTGGGGAGGAGGAACGCTGCCCGTTCCTTACGGAGGACGGTCTGTGTGAGATCATCCTTCAGAAAGGTGAGCGGGCTTTGTGCCAGATCTGTACGGATCATCCCCGGTTTCGGAATCGTTTTCCTGACCATATCGAAATGGGCCTCGGGCTTACCTGTGAGGAAGCCTGCCGGATCGTCCTTTCGGAGGAAAGACCGGCCGTCTACGCCTTTCTTTCCGCGGGAGAAAAAGAGGACACGGAGGAGGGAACTCCCGAGTTCCTGAAATGCATCCTGCCGGAGGAGATCCGAAGGATCCCGGACGGTGAGATCGATTGGGCGGACTGGGCGGATATTTTCCTTTCTCTCGAGCGTCTTGATAACGGATGGACCCTGTATCTGCAAAACCTTAAGGATCATGCCGATTGCCCGCATTATGTCGGCTTTGAGACGCCGGAATGGAAAAATGTACTGGAGCGGCTGAAAGAATATCTTCTTTACCGGCATTTCATGGATTACGGCCATGATTTCTGTGAGCTGATCTGGAATCTGATCCTTCGAATTGCCGAAACGGAGGCTTTTCTCAAAGGAAACCTCGGGTTTGCGGATTTTTCGGAGATCGTACGGCTTTATTCCGGAGAGATCGAATATTCGGACGAGAACCGCGAACTGATAATGAATGAACTGGAGTATTAGAGAGGACGGAAAAACAATGGGAGAAAGATTTTATCCTTTTGAACACAAAGAGGAGAAAAAAGAAGAGGCGGGGAAGGAACCCGTCGGCAAAGGAAGACGGGACGGAAATTCAAAGGCATCCGTGGTGATCCATTCCGGAAATTTCAAAGAGAAAAAGGAACCCCGGAGAGAGGAGACACCGGCGGTGAGCGCAAAACCGGGTGACCGGCTTACGCTTCGCGTCGAGGAAAACACAAATTACGGATCGTTCCTTCGGATCTCGGAGGATAAAAAGGTTCTTCTTCCCTTTGCGGAACAGACCGTCCGTCCGAAAGAGGGGAACACCGTAGAGGTGACCCTTTATGAGGACAAGGGAGGACGCCTGACAGCGACCATGAGAGCTCCGATCATTAAAGAAGGAGAAACCGGGGTCCTTAAGGTGGCGGCTGTCACCAAGATCGGTGTTTTTGCGGATAACGGAATGCCGAAACAGGTGCTGGTTCCCTTCAAGGAGCTCCTTCATACCCCGGAGCCCGGGGATGAGATCCTTGTGTACCTTTATAAAGATAAGTCAGGCCGTGAGGCCGGTACCATGCGGGTATATAAGCATCTGCAGCGCATGAAGGATGTGAAGGAAGACGACAGAGTCGAAGGTTTTGTCTATGAGGTCAACAGAGACCTGGGCGTTTTTGTGGCGGTAGAGGATAAGTATTACGGGATGATCCCCGGCCGGGAGAATTTCTCGGATCTTTCCTACGGCGACCGGGTGAGCGCCCGCGTGTCAAAAGTCAGAGAAGACGGGAAGCTGGACCTTCTTCTCCGGGACAAGCTCTATACGACGGCCAATAAGGATGCCGACCGGATCATCGAGGAACTTAAGGAAAACGGGGGAATGCTCCCCTATGCGGACCGGGCCAGTGCGGAACTCATCAAGGAAACCTATGCCATGAGCAAGAACCAGTTCAAACG
>JAZUHZ010000260.1:0-4166 GCA_045642005.1 Candidatus Avilachnospira sp. | reverse complement strand
GAAGATATTGACGATACGGTCAATGGAGTCCGCCGCGGAGTTGGTATGGAGCGTGGCAAAGACAAGATGTCCTGTCTCGGCTGCCGTGAGGGCGATCTGCGTGGTCTCAAGGTCACGCATCTCTCCGACCAGGATCACATCCGGGTCCTCCCGGAGGATGGCGCGGAGGCCGTCCGCGTAGCTGTTCGTATCGTCGCCGATCTCGCGCTGGTCGATCAGACTCTTCGCTTCCTTATGGATGTACTCGATGGGGTCCTCCAGCGTGATGATGTGATCGTTCTTGGTTTCGTTGATTCTCCGGATGATGGCGGCCAGCGTGGTGGACTTTCCGGATCCGGTCTCACCGGTCACCAGAACGATTCCCTTCTGGTACTCGGGGAACTTACTCACGACCTTCGGAAGCCCGAGACTCTCAAGCTCCGGGATCTTGTCGCTCAGGATACGGATGGCGCAGGCCACATGTTTGGACTGGCGGTAGATGTTGACCCTTAAGCGGTGTCCTGCCGCTTCGAGAGAGAGGTCCTTCTCTCCCTTCATCGGGAATTCCTCGCCTGTCATCTGGTAGGAGATATCCTCGCATTCCTCCTCGGTAAGCGGTTCGTAGCCGGGCAGATCACAAAGCTCACCGTCAACCCTTACCTTGGGGATGATGCCGTATGAAAGATGGATGTCGGATGCACGCAGATTCGCGGCATCTTCGATGATCTTTGGTATACTAATCATTGATACGCTCGCTTTCTCAAAAGGGATAATGGTTCTTTATTCGAGGGTGGAGAAGATGGTCTTTGCTGCCTCAGATGTGGTGGTGACGCCGGTCTCCACGAGTTCACGGCAGCGGTCGGCAATACTTCTCATGCCGTTCGCTCTTGCCTCTTCCACCATCTTTTCGTGGGTGGCGTGGGCATTGATGGACTTCCGCAGATTGCTGTCTGTCAGCATGATCTCAAAGACAGCGGTTCTTCCCTTATATCCGGTATGGAAACAGGTGGGACAGCCCTTGCCGCGGGCAAAACGCATCTTTTCCGTGCGCTTCATACCGAGAAGCTCCAGCTCCTCATCGGTCGGCTCATACTCCTCTTTGCAGACGGGGCAGATCTTCCGGACAAGACGCTGGGCGATGACGCCCTTTAAGGCACTCGCGGTCAGGTAGGTGGGCACCCCGATGTCATACAGACGATCAATGGTGGATACGGAGTCTCCGGTATGGATGGTGGAGAATACGAGGTGGCCGGTGATGGCGGCACGCATCGCGATCTCGGCGGTCTCCCCGTCTCGGATCTCACCGACAGAGATGATATCCGGGTCCTGACGGAGGATGGAACGAAGACCGTTCGCAAAGGTCATGCCCGTGGCATCATTGATCTGTACCTGGTTCACGCCTTCGGTATTGTACTCGACGGGGTCCTCGAGGGTCACGATGTTGACCTCTTCGGTATTTAATTCCCGGACGATGGTGTTCATCGTGGAGGATTTACCGGAACCGGTGGGTCCGGAGATGAGGATCACGCCGCTTTTGGCAAGGAGTAATTCGTTGAAGCGCTCTTCGTTATAGGGGTCAAGGCCGATACCGCCTCTTGATAGGAAGGCACCGCTCTTGTCAAGAAGTCGGATAACCATCTTCTCGCCGTAGATGGTGGGAAGGGTGGAAATACGGAGGTCCATACTCTTTTTCCGGCTGATGACATTGGCACGGCCGTCCTGCGGTTTCTTTCGCTCGGAGGTGTCCATGTCACCCATAACCTTCAGACGGGCAATAACGCCGGCCTCGAGGTTTTTCGGCACCGTCAGGATGTTCCGGAGCACACCGTCGACTCTGACACGCACCAGCATGTCGTTTTCCCTGGACTCGAGGTGGATATCGGAGGCCTGCTCAGTGATGGCGCGCTCGATGATGGAGTTGACAAGACGGATGGTGGGCGCACTGTTTTCAGAGGAGGATACATCCTCCTGCGTCACGGAGTGGGAAAGCTCCGCGTCGGTCGCGGTCTTCTTTAACTCCTCAATGGCGCGGACGGCACCCTCGTTGCCGTAGAGCGTCATGATGGCGCGGTCCACGGCAGTGGCAGTGGAGATCATGGGGATGACCTTCCGTCCGGTGATCTTCTTCACATCCTCAATGGCGGGGAAGTTTAAGGGATCGACCATGACGATGTAGATCTCGCCTGCCGTCACTTTTAACGGTACGATATCGTATTTTCTGGCCACGCTCTTCGGGAGAAGCTTGGCAAGCTCCGGCTCCAGATTCACCTTGGAGAGGTCGACAAAATCCACACCCAGCTGTTCGCTGAGCGCGTTGATGAGCGTTGCCTCGGTGATGAAGCTGTTCTCGAGGAGCACGTCTCCGAGACGCTTTCCGCTTCCCTTCTGGAGAGAGAGCGCTTTATCCAGTTCCTCCGGAGTGATGGCCTCCGCCGCAAGGAGAAGGTCTCCTAATCTTTTATATGCCACGGGTATTTTCCCCCTTTATCTTTTTAAAGGTTTGTTTTTAAAATCTCGATGGTTCTCGCGTACTCTGCCTTCACATCATTGAGCATGCTCTCCGTGTCTCCTGTCGGTGTGCCGCTCCGGAGGCTTTCTGTAAGTGTTGAGGCCACACCCGCAAGCTTCGAAAGGCCGAGGTTTAAGGCCACGCCCTTAATGGTATGGATATTCCGGAAGGCTTCCTGCCAGTTCTCCGCAGCGATATTTGTAAGAAGTTCCTGATAATCGCCGGCATCGATGAACTTTCCGAGATACTTTTTAATTCTGTCCTCTTTCATGAGACGGCCCATGGTTCCCTGATAGTCGCCTTCGAGTACATCATATAATTCCTGAATGCTCATACTTTATCTCCTGTCTGATTTTTTATTACTGTACATGGCAACGTCCGCGCGTTTCACAACATCACTGACGGCATAGTCCTTTTCCGGATTGAATACGGCCATTCCGGCGGCAAAGGAGGCTTTTCCGGCGGCAAAACTCTCAAGCTTCGAGGCCTCTTCCGCTTTCTCTAATAGCTGTTCAAACCGCTTGCTGCGGTTACTGTAGTCGATTCCCTGCAGGACCACAACGAACTCGTCGCCGCCGATCCGGTACACGGGGCTTGACATAAAGACATGGCAGATGACCTGCACCGCATTCTTGATATAGATATCACCGGTGTCGTGACCGTAGGTATCGTTGACGGTCTTCAGGCGGTTGACATCACACATGACAATGGCAAAGGAAGGCGGATCCGGGCTCTTGATATCCTCGGACAGCTCCGCGATCATGTCGGTATAGGCGGCGATGGATTTCACCTTGGTTAACGGGTCTGTATTGGCAATCCGGATAACATCCTCGAGCTTTCGCTCCATGGACTCCGAACGGTTCTTCATGAAGGTGATAATGATGGTGGTCAGCTCGGACACCACGAGAGGCTTCGCCATGCAGGCATTGGCGCCCGCTTCGAGGCAGCGCCGTGCGCGTTCCTCTCTCGGATCGGCCGTGAGGGCGATGATGGGCATCGTGAAGGAAGCGGTCTGCTCGTACTTGCGGATTTCGGCAGTGGCCTCGATGCCGTCCATCTCAGGCATCACGAGGTCCATGAGAACCGCATCGAAAGGATCGCTGGCCCTGATGATTGCAAGAGCCTCTTTGCCGTTTACGGCCTCGGTCACCACGGCGCCCTCTTCTTCGAGGATATCGCGGTTTAAGTCGCGGCTGAATTCATCGTCATCGACGATGAGGATCCGAAGGTCTGTCAGCTTCGTTGAAGTCATGGAGTAGGCATCATGCCGCACACTTGAGGTCTCCGTGGGGTTCTTCACGGTATTGATAAAGAGCTCCCGGCAGGCCTTGAAGCACTCGATGATATCGGGACCGAACACACCGCATTTTCCGTCGAGGATCATCTGGAAACTGGTCTCCGGATCAATGGCCTTCCGGTAGACACGGTCCTGGGTGAGCGCATCGAAGCAGTCTGCCACCGATACGATCTGCGCGGAGATCGGGATCTCTGATCCCTTTCTGCCGTTCGGGTATCCGCTGCCGTCCCACTTCTCGTGGTGATTGAGGCAGATCTCCGTGGCGAGCTCGATGAAGTCCTTGGACCAGCTCTTCGGCGCATTCTCTAAAATCTCGGCGCCCTTCTGGGCGTGGGTCTTCATGATGGCGTACTCCTCGTCCGTTAATTTTCCGGGCTTCTG
>JAZUHZ010000259.1:0-4207 GCA_045642005.1 Candidatus Avilachnospira sp. | reverse complement strand
GTAACCGGGACAGGAACGTGGAGATCGGCATTCTTCCTTCGGGAGCGCCGCTCGTGATCGACCGGCAGGCGGCAGAGGCCTTGCTTCTTGTTTCCGAAGGGTTTATTGGGCCGCATTTCTTTGCCGGTTTTTCCGGCGGCCGGAAATCCGTGCTTCCCGGAGTCTGCGACCGCGTGACGGTACTCGGAAACCACTGCGGCGCTTTTATCGCCAGTGAGTATGCCAGGACCGGCATCCTTGAGGGCAATCCGATCCACCGCGATATGGTGGCTGCCGCGAAGATGGCAGGCCTTAAGTACATTGTCAACGTGATCATCGACAGCGAGAAAAAGACCGCTGCCGCCTTTGCGGGTGACCCGTTCCTGGCGCACGAGGCCGGCTGCGAGTTCTTAAAGGGCTACTGCCAGGTGGAGGGAAAAGGAACGGATATTGCCGTGACGACAAACGGCGGCGCACCTCTCGACCAGAACATCTACCAGTGCGTGAAGAGCATGACGGCAGCGGAAGCAGCGGTCAATGAGGACGGAGTCATCATCGTATGCGCGGAATGTCTGGACGGCACCGGCGGCGACGGGTTCTATCACACGCTGAAAGACTGTGCATCGGCCGCAGAGCTTTATGAACAGGCGAGCGCCACGCCGCAGGACTGCACGATACCCGATCAGTGGGAAAGCCAGGTGCTGGCGAGAGTGCTGATGAAGCATCCGGTGATTTTTGTGACGAGACCGGAACTTCGGGACATCATCACCGATATGAAGATGGAATATGCCGCTTCCCTTTCCGAGGCCATGGAAAAGGCATATGCCCTTAAGGGAAAAGATGCCGCGGTTACCTATATCCCCGACGGAATCTCGGTGATCGTGCGTCCGATGTCAAAAAAGGAATAAGAGACATCCTGACCGTGATGCCGCCTGTCGCAGGCGGCTGACGGCCGGTCAGAAAAAATCCCTGCAGTGTCTTTCGGGCACAGCAGGGATTTTTTCAGGTATCGGAGGAATTGTCCGCGACGGTAACGGTATCTCCAAGCTTTATCTTATAATCGTCATCCGGAACAAAGGAGCGTCCGTTTCGGTGGATCCGGAGAACGATCGCATGTTTTTTGCGTTTCAGGGAATCCACATCCATGCCGATCCAGGAGGAATCGATATCGATATCGATGATCCTGATCTCGGGGTCTTCGGACTTCACGCTTCTCTGCATCCGGCGGTAGTGTTCCACAAAGCCCGCGGAAATGATACCGGTGGGAAGCGCCACGGAGCAGATCCCCAGGAAATCGATCAATATTGCCACGATGCGTCCGGCTGCGGTCACGGGATAGATGTCTCCGTAGCCGATGGTAAGAAGCGTGGAGGTACTCCACCAGATTCCGGAAAAGGCATTCCGGAAAACATCAGGCTGCGCTTCGTGCTCCAGATTATACATGAGAACAGAAGCCGCCAGCGTGAGGATGATGAGAATGAAGTAGGAGGAAAGGAGCTGGTTCTTCTTTTCTTTCAGAACGGCCATGATGACGTTAAAGGAATCATAGCGGGAATTGATCATGAAAAGGTGGAAGATCCTCACCACACGGAGCATCCTGAAGACCACCAGGCCTTCCAGGAAGAACATCGGAAGGATGCAGAGGAACATGATGATTCCGTCCACGGAGAAGATAAACCGAAGCGGGGCCTTTCTTTTGTCTGTCTCCGGGAAAAGGAACTCGGAAGTCCAGATCCGGAGGAGATACTCGATCAGGAAAAAGGCAGAGGTCACGGTATCGATCGCATTGAAAAGTCCTGTGAGAGCGCTGAGCTCGTCAAACGTACACAGGAGCGTAACCAGCACATTCACGATAATATTGACTGCCAGAACGATATCGAACACGCGGCTGGGAACATCGGTTTCATTACCGATCTGGATGATCTCGAATATTCTTTTCTTCAGAGTTTTGTTTTCCATATATGGAATTATATCTGCCCCCGGGATTGCTGTCAAAACTTTTTTCCTGCCCTGTCCATATCCGTTTCAGGGTTTTCTGTTGATTACCGCGAAATAGACAGCCGCAATAGCGATGAGCCCCGCATATAAAAGCGGATAAAACACCATGATCATTTTCCGGTCGTAAGGAAGCTCGCGGAGCGGAAGGACGATCCACCGGGCAGCGGAAAAGAGCGCTGCAAAGATGGCCGCCCTGCTGCCTTTTTTCAGTTTCAGCGCTTTGGGAAGCAATACGGCAAAGCCGACCGCGACCAGGGCCCCCGCGATCTCATACAGTTGCGTGGGATGCACGACCGGAGACTTGGCGCTGAGGATTTTCATGCTGTTAAAAAACGCGTACTTTCCTTCATTTGCCGGAAAAACCACGCCGAAGGGCCCGTCGGTCGGCTTTCCGAAGCAGCATCCGTTCAGAAAGCAGCCGGTTTTCAGAAGGATGACCCCAAAAGCCGCCGGCACGGTAAACGCATCGGCCAGAGTTGCGAAGCTCTCCTTCCGGAGGAGACAGAAGAGGACGATGACCGCCGTGCCCGCGATCAGCCCGCCCATCAGAGAAAGCTTCTGATAGGAAAAGGTCCATACCCGGAAGTCCTTTAAAAACGCCCTCGGATTCGTGATGAAATTGAGAAGCCTTGCGCCGATGACCGCCGCGAGGGCGGTAAGCGCGGGCAGAAAAAAAGCCCATGCCCCCTGCTTTCCTTTCCGGAGATATAGAACTGAAAGCGTCACGCCGGTCATCCCGGCCAGAGCCGCAAAAACGTGGTAGCTCTGCAGTTTTTCTCCGAACAGATAGATGTAAGGGTGCATGGGCTGTCCTCAGATACTTACTTCAGCATGTCTAACTTTGTTTCGATCAGAAGGGATTCGGCCGCGCCGTCTTCCTCCACTCTCATCAGGAATACGGCCTTGTCACTCTTTAAGGTGACCAGACCATCCTCTGCCGTGACCATGATCTCGGTCTCGCCTTCTTCCGTCGTGAGGATGAGCTTTCCGTCCCGAAGTACCGCCGGAGCGGACATGGGAACGGTTTCATCGGCGATCACCGTGCCGGTCACGACGCAGGTATCTTCGCCGGTCTTTTCAATCGTGATCTCCTGCCCCACCTGGATCTGACCGATGTATTCGTCAAGGGCGGCATCGCAGTCGGCCTTCGTGGCATCCCCGAGATCTACCGAGCCTAATTCCGTGTCAAATTCTCCCGAAACGAACGCCTGGTACATTTCCTCTGTGACACGGAGATCCGTGACTGTCATGGTTCCGAAATACGTTCCGGTAACGTCGTCGATCGTCACGCCGAAGTCATAGGCCGGATTCAGCACGCCGTAGGATTTAAGCTGGGCAATGAAAAGCTTTACGGCATCGTCCTTTTTATTTTCCGTGGCCAGCGATACCCAGTCGTTCATCAGAACGCCCCAGTTATAGATACCGTCCTTCTGGCTCTTTCCGAGAGCCTCCTCATCCACGTATTCGGAGACCATCTGCCGCACCCGCATGATACGCTCAAGACGCGCGGTAAGATCATAGTCATCATCCGACTGTTCTCCGAAGAACTTCTTAAAGTTACCGGAGCTCAGGCATCCGTAGGAGCGCATCATTTCCTCCACGCACTCCCGCTCGGTCTCCTTGATCTTTTCCGCTTCCGCCTCCTGCTGAAGCCGGGTGCGGAAATAGTTAAGAAGGCCCTCCTCCGCACGCTGATCGAAGATTTCCCGGTAATGCTCCGGAAGTTCGTCATATTCCATGCGGCCCCAGCCGTACTTTTCGCAGGTCTCCGCGACCTTGTCCATGTTGTAGAAACGGTAGACGCCCTTGGACCAGGTGAGACCGCTGGAGGTATAAAGATACGTCTTCAGGGACTCCTCATCCCCGGCGATCACCTCATTGCCCCACATATCCTCGTGGCCGTTTTTGAATTTCTGATACAGATCCTCGATCTGGTTGGATTTCCAGTTAGTGAAGGTCTCGTTCACCTTGGCGCCCACATATCCCACGGCCTTTGTCGTAAGACCGATTTCCGGTACGATATCGCCGATCACGCCGCCGATCTCCTTGAGCGCAGTCTTCGTGTCGCCTCCGGCGATGGCTCCGAGGATCGTTCCCGCCTTTCCGACATCCTTAAACTTTTCCTGCGCTTTTCCGCCGGCCAGGTTATAGTTGAGCATGTCGTAAAGCTTTCCGGAGATGATCTCCTCCATCTTGTCCTCAAAATCCTGCGGATCCTTTTTGTCGATCG
>JAZUHZ010000258.1:0-13431 GCA_045642005.1 Candidatus Avilachnospira sp. | reverse complement strand
TATTTCTATCACGGCGAGTGGCGTTTTACGGGCACGGTCGGGGATATCGGCACGTCGAGTTTCTATCCGCCCCACCATATGACCATGGGGGAAGGCGGCGCCGTCTATACGGACAATGCGCTTCTTTCGAAGATCCTCCTTTCCCTCCGGGACTGGGGACGGGACTGCGTCTGCCAGTCCGGACAGGATAACCGCTGCGGACACCGCTTTGACGGACAGTTCGGCGAGCTGCCCGCAGGCTATGATCATAAATATGTGTATTCCCATATGGGATATAATCTCGGGATCACGGACATGCAGGCCGCTGTCGGCTGCGCCCAGTTAAAGAAACTCCCGGGCTTTGTCGTGCGCCGGAAAGAAAACTGGGCCCTCTTAAATAAAACTCTCGAAGAGGAGCTCGAAAAAGCCGGCATCGCCTGGAGTCATACCTTTAAGGAGGATGCCGTGGTGCTTCCCGCCGCAGAGGAAAATGCCGATCCCTCCTGGTTCGGGTACTGCCTCACGCTGCCTGCGGGCACTGACCGGGCAGCCGTAATCCGGCGGATCGAAGAAAAGGGCGTACAGACAAGACTTCTCTTTGCCGGAAACTTCACCCGTCAGCCCGCTTTTGACCTGATCCGGAACGAAGAGGGTGCCTACCGCATCGCGGGAGACCTTCGGAATACGGATATCATTACGGAGCGGACGTTCTGGACCGGTGTTTATCCCGGGCTGGACGAAACCCGTATAAAATATATGGCGAGAGTGATCGCGGAGGCGATACAATGATCTTAAGTACACCGCTTTATAATGTGGACCGGTTAAAGGAAGCGCAGGGCGCGGCGCTCGAGATCCTCACGGCCATCGATGCGCTCTGCCGGAAGTACGGGATCCAGTATCTTCTTGATTCCGGAACGCTCCTCGGTGCTGTCCGGCATCAGGGGTTCATTCCCTGGGATGACGATGCGGATATCGCCATGACGCGGGAAAACTATGACCGGTTCGTGAAGGTCGCCGCAGAGCTTCCGGAGGAGTTTGAGCTTGTGAAACCGGAAGTCTTTGCCGCAGAGGACAGGTTTTATGATTTTACGCCCCGCGTGATCTATAAAAACAGTAAAATGCGCCTCTGGAGCGAGGAGCAGGACTACTACGGAGGAAAGTTAAATCATCTCTGGGTGGATATTTTCATCCTCGATAACATCCCGGACGGGAAACTGGCTGACCGGAAAACCCGCCTTGCGCAGAAGATCCTCTACGGATATGCCATGGCGAAGCGTTACGCCCTGGATTTTACGAAGTATCAGGGCGCGGCGAAGGCTGAGGTGAAGTTCCTCACCCGGAAGGGAAAGAAGATCCCCATGCAGGAGATCTTAAAGAAGCAGGAGGCCCTGTCCCGGAAATGGAACGGGGAAAAGACCGCGCGGCTTTATTATTCGAACTATCAGCCCGATTACCTTCGGTGCACCGTGAACCGTGAGTGGAGCGAAACGGTGACGGAGCTTCCCTTTGAGGGGCACAGATTCTACTGCCCGGCGAATTACGACGCGGTGCTTACGGAAATCTACGGCGACTACATGACGCTGCCGCCGGAGGAAAAGCGGATGCCCACGCATTCGGACGACATCGAGATTTTTAAGGACGGGAAACCCGCTCCGATCGTATACCGGTAACTTATGGAAAAGATCAGCTTAGTGGTCTCTGTCTATAACGAGGAGCAGGGACTTTCGGAATTTTATCAGGTGACAGACGGCGTTCTCCGGGACTTTACCGCCTCCCCGGAAGGAAGGGAGTACTCCTATGACTTCTGGTTTGTGAACGACGGAAGCCGGGACCGTTCCGGGGAAATCCTGGAAACGATCCACAAAGAGGCCCCCGATACCGTAAAGGTCATCACCTTCTCCCGGAATTTCGGGCATGAGGCAGCGATGTGCGCAGGCCTTGACTATGCGGACGGGGACTATCTCATTTTCCTCGATGCGGATCTGCAGCACCCCCCGCAGATGGTGCCCGCGATCATGGAGAAGTTTGCCGCCGGCGCGGAGGTGATCAACATGGTCCGGACCCGCAATGAAACGGCCGGCACCTGGAAGAATCTGACCTCCCGGCTTTATTATTCGCTCATGAACCGCTTATCGGAGGTGCATCTGGAGCCGAATGCCTCGGACTTCTTTGCCCTCCGGAAGAACGCGGCGGAGGTCCTCCGGAAAAACTACCGGAACCGGGTCCGTTTCCTCCGGGGCTATGTGCAGAATATCGGCTTTCAGAAGGAAACCATCGACTATGAGGCGGCGGAACGGGTAGCCGGAAAGAGTCACTATAATTTCGGAAAACTTTTCCGTCTTTCCGTGGATACCCTGGTCTGCTTTTCCGACTTCCCCTTAAAAGCGGGGATCTATGCCGGATTCCTTTCGGCAATACTTGGGATCGTGCTGATCATCTATACGCTTTTTACGCGAAAAGGAGCGCCTTCCGGGTATGCCACCATTGTGATCGTCCTCTGTTTTATGTTCGCGATGCTCTTTTTCATCCTTGGAATTGCAGGACGCTATATCCAGATGCTCGTGGACGAGATGAAGGACCGACCGGTTTACATAATTAAAAATATTGAAGAATGAAGTACAGGATTGATGCGATGAGTCTTCGGGACGGCACTCTCGTGGTGGAGGGCTGGGCCATGGACGCATCGGGACAGAAATTAAAGATCGGCATGACTGACCGGAAAGGGGGCGCTGTTCCCTATACCGCGGTGGAGCGGGACCGGGTGGATGTCATGCAGCAGTTCGGAGCCGACAGGATGTGCGGCTTTACCGTGGCGGCGCCTTTTGCCCGCGGGGACGAGCGGCTATTGACCCTGACGGAGGGACCGTCCGTCCGGAAGATCCGGATCAATGAGGAGATCATTTCCCGGAAGAATTCCGTGCGGACAAAACGCGCGGAAAAGCTTCTTGCCCTCTGCCATTTTGAGACCGTGCAGGTGGCCTGGGATTTCTATAAGGAAAACGGCCTCCGGGCGCTCTGGAAAAAGTCCATCCATAAGATCCGGAAAATTGACGAGGACTATGACTATCCCGAGTGGGAGCAGAAGACGAGGATCACGGAAGAGGAGCTTCGGGCGCAGCGGGAGAAGGCTCAAAGCTTTTCTCTCCGGCCGGAGATCGATGTGGTCATCCCTGCCTACAATACCGGGAAAGAATACCTTACGATGCTTTTTGATTCGTTCCGGAAGCAGACCTATGACCGGATTCATGTGATCGTGGCGGACGGCTCCGAGGGGAGCAGTTCGGTGCGCGAGGTAACGGAGAAATATGCCGGAGAAACATCGGAAAACGGGAACGTCCGGTTTACTTATGTAAACCTTGAAGGGAATCACGGCATCGCCGGGAATACAAACCTCGGTCTCCGGGCTTCCGAAAACGACTATATCGCGCTTTGCGATCATGACGACGAGCTGCCGCCCTTTGCCTTTTTTGAAGTGGTGAAAGCCATCAACGAGCACCCGGGAGCACAGTTCTTCTATACCGATGAGGACAAGATCGATTTCGACGGGAAGGCCGTATTTGAGCCGCATTTCAAATCGGACTGGAATCCGGACCTTCTGACCAGTGTGAATTATATCTGTCATCTTTCCGTGATCCGGCGGAATCTCCTCGAGAAGGTCGGCGGCTTCCGGAAGGAATATGACGGCGCGCAGGATTATGATTTCTTCCTCCGGGCTACGGAAGAGGCGGTGAGAGAGGAAAAGGAGCAGGTCGTCCGGTACCGGGAGGCGCTTCCCGCCCTCGGACAGGATGTAAAGGCGCTTTCGGAGGCTTCCGGCCTTTCGGAAAACGCGGTGCAGGAACTCCTCGAGGGACGGTTTACCTCGGAAAAGATCATTCATATTCCGAAGAGCTGTTATCACTGGCGCTATCACAAGGGCTCCACGGCTGAAAATCCGGAGTCAAAGCTTTACGCCTTTGAGGCGGGAAAGCGGGCGATCCTTGATCATTATAAGAGGCTTGGGATACAGGTTTCCGGGGTGGAGAAAGGGCCGACCTACGGGCTTTATCATACGGTGTTCCGCGCACAAGACGGCACCGCCCCGACGGACGAGGTGACGGTGAGCGTGATCATCCCGAATAAGGACCACATTGAGGACCTCGATAAGTGCATCCGGAGCCTCATCACGGGTTCCACACATCGAAGATTCGATTTTATTGTAGTCGAAAATAATTCAACAGACGAGAAGACATTCGATTACTACCGAAAGATTGAAAACCATCCGGAATATTTTTCAGAGGGGTGCGAAAAAGATACTTCCGCTATTTCGATCCGTGTTGTAAAATGGGAGAGGGAGTTTAATTACTCTGCCATCAATAATTTCGGTGAAAAGTATGCTGCGGGAGAAGCGGTTCTTCTTCTCAATAATGATGTGGAGCTGAGGGACCCCGAGGCGGTGACCGGGATGCTTTCCTATGTACTCCGTCCGGAGGTGGGCGCGGTCGGCGCCCGGCTCTGCTACGGAGATGATACCATTCAGCATGCGGGCGTGATCGTGGGCCTCGGCGGGATCGCGGGAGCGGCCTTTACGGGACTTCATGAAAAGGAGAATTCGTACATGCACCGCATGATGTGCGTGCAGGATCTTTCCGCCGTGACAGCGGCCTGCCTCATGCTGCGGCGCTCGGTCTTCGAGGAAGTCGGAGGCCTCCGGGAGGAGCTTGCGGTCGCATTTAACGATATCGACCTCTGCATGAAGGTGCGCTCGCACGGATATCTCGTGGTCTATGACGCGTATTCCTCCTGGCACCATTACGAGTCGAAATCAAGAGGCCTCGAGGATACGCCGGAAAAGGTGCAGCGCTTTAATACGGAGATCGCGACCTTTGCCCATTACTGGGGACCGGTCCTTCGGGAAGGAGATCCCTATTACAACAGAAATCTGACTCTCCGGAAGTCCAATTTTGCCCTGAAAGATCTGACAAAAGAGACACCGGGAGAGCCTTATCAGCTGGAACTTGATGTGGAAAAACAGCTTGCCGAGGTGCTTAAGGAAAAAGCGCGCCGCGGCGGGATGTGAAGTGAGGTAAGTTTATGAAAAGAAAAATGAACAGGATCCTGGCATCTTCCGTGACACTGCTCCTTCTTCTTCAGTGCTTTGTGAATCCGTTCGCATCTTTTGCGGAACCGGAGACAGCGCCGAAAGAGGTGAGCGAAGCGCCCGCAGAGGCAATCGAAATCGTCTCGGCTGTCGGGGTCGGCGACATTGCCGTGAGTGATGTGGCCATTGTGGAAGATATCTCCGGGATCGATGAAGTGACGGAGCTTCCGGAAGAGGAAATGGCTTCGGAGGATGGAGGCATTCTCGCTGCCGTACCTGCCGCTTTTTCCTCCGGAGAAGACAGGGAAACGGCCGATGAAAGAGAGTATATCCCCGAAGAAAAGATCGTAAAAGGCGTTGCGGAAGTCAGGGAAGATTACTTCTCTGACGGGGAAGACGAAGAGGGGGATTCTGCCGAAGAAGAGATTTATCTCGATGAAGAGACGGGTCTGATCCTTGGCGCTTTTGTAGCGCCCAGAGTGAAAGAGAGAAAAGGCCTTCTGAAATCGGCTGCTACGGATAAAAAGTATGATGGAAGAAGCAGATTCCTTGGCGTGAAGAACCAGGGCAGTGACAATATCTGCTGGGCATATTCGACGGTTGCGCTGGCGGAAGGGTCCATGAAATCAACGGTACCCTACAGCGAATACGGTCTTGCCTATTTCCTTTACAATTCTCCTTCCGCGGCGGATCCGCTCGGCCTGATCACCGGTGACGGCAATCAGATCGTGGAGAGTGGAATGGATTTCAGGTCATTAGGCGGCAATCCGTCGTTTGCCATGATGATGCTTTCCGGATACGAGGGCGTACAGCTTGATTCCGCCATCAGTAAGGACGGTTTCCCGGAGGCATCAAAGGCTTTTGAAAATGCCGCGGTACTGGATACAGCCCTTGTTTATAACATAAAGGATGTCAGTCTGATCAAGCAGGCGATTCTCGATAATGGTGCCGTTGCGATGGAATTTGCAGCGGATACTGCGAAGAAAGCGACTGCCAGTATCTATACTCCGGAGACGAAGAATGCGAATCACTCCGTGGCCGTGGTCGGCTGGGACGATGACTATGCCGTTACGAATTTCTCCGATCCGCAGCCTTCCGGGAAAGGAGCCTGGCTGATCCGGAACTCCTGGGGGCCGGAAGCCGGCGACGGCGGATATTTCTGGCTTTCCTATGAGGATCAGAGTATCGGAGCCAACGTCTATGCGATGAAGTTTGCAGATCCCGTGAAGCAGGGATATCAGTATAACTATCATTATGACGGAACGGCAGCCTACAGTACCAATATCTATAAAAACGGAAAGAAGCAGACCGTCGGCGGAAAAGAACAGGATGTGTACAGCGGTACCCTGCAGTCCGGCGGCAGTGTCGGCAATATTTTTAAGGCCGCGAAGGGACCGCAGAAAGTAAATGCGGTCAGTGTCGGTGTAGCTTCCGCGAATGTAACCTTAAAGATCGAGGTGTACAGAAACCGTATCGCCATGACCAGTCCGACCGACGGTGTGCTGGTGGCAAGTGCCTCGAAAACAACGACGGCAGCCGGCATCTATACCATTCCGGTAAGTCCCGCCTATATCCCGAAGGACTACTGGTTCTCCGTGGTGGTTACCCCTACGGTTTCGGATACGACGCAGGCCGTTCAGCTGTATACCGATCAGAATGTCGACTATAGATATACAAACGGCGGAACCTATTTATCAATAAAGAATGAAACAGCGGCCGGACAGTCCTTTATAAAGACAAAAGCCTCCGGCAGCTGGGCGGATCTTTATAAATCCGCCATGCCGATGTATAACGCTGACGGTTCGGCTTCGTCAGCAAAGTATTCCCTGAAGAGCTGGACGGTACGAATCAAGGCGCTGGCAAGTCCCTGCGCAGAGGAACCCATCCCGCTTACCGGTGTCACGGCGACATCCCCGGTGACCATGGGCGTGGGGCAGACGGCGGCGGTTAGGTATCAGACAGCGCCGGATGATGCCACCGTAAAGAGCGTGACATTCACTTCCTCCGATCCCGCCGTGGTGAAGGCGGACGGAAAGGGAAATCTCACGGGCGTGAAGGCCGGAACCGCTGTGGTGACCGTAAGCGCCAGTGACGGGAAAAATACGAAATCCGCCCAGGTACAGGTGACAGTGATCCAGTATCCGAATGAGATATATTTTAAGACCGAAGACAAGACGGTCAGAAAAGGCAGCACCCTGAAAGTGACGGTATCGCTGGATCCGGTCACGGCAAAGAAAGACGGTCTGACATTTATCTGGCAGTCTGACGATACTTCGGTCTGCAAGATCAAAAACTCGTCGGGAATCACCGCCACTTTAAGCGGAGTCGAGGAAGGTGACTGCACAGTTACCGTGTATTGTAAGGAATATCCGAATCTGAAAGCCTCTTGTTATGTTACAGTCACCAAGTCCACCTCCGGCGGCGGAGGCGGTGGTGGCGGCGGAGGCGGCGGCATCATCTCCGGTGTTGCCAAGAGCCCCGCAGCCGTCGGACAGACCGGCACCTTCTCCTCCTACTGGTATCAGGAAGGAACCGGAGACTGGAAAGTAAAGGACAAGACCGGAACCGTCGTGACCTCCGCATGGCTCTGCGATGACGCCGTGACCGCCAACGGCCAGAACGTCTGGTATCTGCTTGATAAGAACGGGAGCATGCTCACGGGCGGCCTCATCCGGGATAATACCGGCAACTACTATTCTCTGGAAATGGAGCACAACGGCTATTACGGCATGCTCCGCTACAAAAACGGCACCTATGACGGGATCTACATGGAGTTCTCCCAGAACCATGACGGAACCTTCGGCAAGATTCTCAATCAGGAAGCCATCGACGCCTTAAAGGTAAAGTACGGCCTGACCACCTACAGTGTCGGCAACGAAAACTGTACCTATACCTCGAAGTTCTAAATGAAAGAAAGGGCGGGCTCTGCCCGCCCTCGCTTTGTAAAGGTTACCAGGGCAGAGTATGTTCATACAGATTATCGGAATCATCGCGGCGGCGATTTTCACGCTTTCCTTTCAGATCCGCTCCCGGAAGCTATTGCTTCTCGCGCAGTTTGCCGCGGATCTTCTTTTCTGTATTCAGTTTTATCTTCTCGGAGGCCTGAGCGGGTGTTACGGGATGATCTTAAACTGTCTCCGGAATATTCTGCTGGCCTTGTTCGGGGAGAAACCGGTCATGAAATGGAAGGGATGGGTCGTGATCTTTTCGCTCCTTGCCGTGACCTTGACGGTTACCGCCTGGGAGGGTCCCGTAAGCCTTCTTCCTCTCCTGGCCAATGTGGCCTGCTATATCGGCTACTGGTCCGGAAGCTCCCGGAATATCCGGCTGTCAAACCTTTTTGTGGCCTGTCCGGGATGGCTCATCTATGACATCATCACCGGATCCCTGGGCGGGGCGCTTAATGAATCGGTAAGCCTTGTTTCCATCATCGTTTCACTGTTCCGGTTCGGCTGGAAGGGGCTGGATGACCGGGAGAAGGAATAAGTCCTTCCGGCTTTTTTAAGAAAATCTCTATGGTATAATCGGCATTTATTGTGTATAATGCCTTCATTATGATAAGAAAAAACCAGCGAAAATTCAACGCGCTCCATGTGGTATGTGATGCCGCCGTGATCGCTTTCGCATACTTCATCGCATGGTATTTTATCATCAGGATCGGATCCACGGGCACCGGAACACTTGCACCCGGTGTCTATTTCCGTGCTCTTTACGGAATCATTCCGGGATTTCTGGTGCTGTATGCGCTGTTCGGGCTCTATGTTCCCAAGAGGACGCAGTCGCGGCGTACGGAATTTGCCAATATCACCCGGGCGAACCTCACGGGGCTTCTCATCCTGACGTTTATCCTGTTTGCGGGAAGAAACATGCGGGGGATCGGTCCCTATCTCCGGAACTTCTCCACAAGGATGATCATTGGCTTTGCCCTGGCCAATATTTTCTTTGAGACCGCGTTCCGGAACGGCCTCCGGCTCATCCTGAAACGGGCCCGGGCGGAAGGATACAATCAGAAAAACATTCTGCTTGTCGGATATTCCGGTGCGGCGGAAGGTTTTATCGACCGTGCCCGGGAAAATCCTGAGTGGGGGTACCGGATCTTCGGTATTCTTTCCGATTCCCGGCCGGAGGGACATGAGTACCGGGGAGTCCGGGTGTTCGGCAGGATCAGCCTGTTAGAACGGTTCCTTTCGGAAAATGATTTTGACGAGATCGCGGTCACGCTGCCGCTTGACAAATATGAACTCTTAAAGCCGGTGGTATCCATCTGCG
This sequence comes from Candidatus Avilachnospira sp., assembly GCA_045642005.1. Lineage (GTDB taxonomy): Bacteria > Bacillota > Clostridia > Lachnospirales > Lachnospiraceae > Avilachnospira. Next base: position 4,103 of record JAZUHZ010000258.1, on the reverse strand, counting down.
AAAAGTCGGGTGTGCACACCAAGTTCATCCCGGACTATCAGCGGATCCTTCCGACCATTCCGTATACGGAGGATCTCGAGGGCCTTCCGGTCATCAATATCCGGCATGTGCCGCTCACGGATCCCGTGAATGCGGTCGTAAAGCGTCTTGTGGACATCCTCGGATCGGCGGCACTGCTGATCGTTTTCTCCCCGCTCATGCTCGGCGTGATCCTCGCGGTGAAGCTCACAAGTCCCGGTCCCGTGTTCTACTCCCAGGAGAGAGTGGGGCTTCACAATAAGACCTTTAAGATGTATAAATTCCGTTCCATGTATGTGCAGCCCCCCGAGGACGAGGCGCAGAAATGGACGGTGAAAAATGACCCGAGAGTGACGAAGGTGGGGCGCTTTATCCGCCGGCTGAATATCGACGAGATGCCCCAGTTTGTCAATATCCTCCGGGGCGATATGTCGCTCGTGGGGCCGCGGCCGGAACGTCCGCAGTTTGTGGAAAAGTTCCGTGAGGAGATCCCGCGCTACATGATCAAGCATCAGGTGCGTCCGGGTCTGACCGGATGGGCGCAGGTGAACGGCTATCGCGGAGACACCTCCATTGAGAAGCGGATCGAGTATGATCTTTACTATATCGAGAACTGGACGCTGGGACTCGATATCAAGATACTTTTTGAAACTGTATTTAAAGGATTTAAGAACGCGTACTGATATGTCGGATTTTTCAGAAAACAACAGAAGAGATACCGATGATCTTTTTTCCAGTCTCGACCTCACCGAGGAGACCTCGCTGACACCGTCACGTCCGAGAGAGAGGCGCGGGACGCAGAGAAAAAAGACCGTGGAGCTAAACAGCGCCTCGCAGACGCTGGATCGGCATGCCTTAAAGGCCGCGAAAACGGAAAAGAAGAAATCAAAAGTCAAAAAGATCATCTTCTGGTCCGTTCTTGAGCTGATCACACTGGCCGCCATTTTTGTGTACGGCTATTTTCTCCGGTCCTGGAATCTGATCACAAGGCCCGAGGTCAATGAGAATGTGATTGAGAACCACAACCTTTCTGCCGAAAAAATCGCGCAGATGGAACAGGGATACTGGACCTTTGTGGTCTTCGGTGTGGACGGACGCGGAGCATCAGACCTTGTGTCCAAGGGACTCAATTCCGATGTCGTGCTCATCGTGAGCGTGAACCAGGATACCGGCGAGATCCGCATGTGCTCGGTATTCCGCGACACCTATCTCAATATCAGCGACAACAACCGCTATCGTAAGATCAACCAGGCGTATTCCGAGGGCGGCCCGGAGCAGGCGCTCGCGGCCATCAATAAAAACCTGGATCTGAATATCAAGAATTATGTGACTTTCAACTGGAAGGCCGTGGCCGACGGCATCAATATTCTCGGAGGCATCGACGGCATCGATATCTCCAAGGCGGAGCTTTACTACATCAATGCCTTTATCACCGAGACCGTAAAAGCCACCAAGATCGGTTCCTACCAGCTGAAATCCACCGGTGTACAGCACCTCGACGGTGTGCAGGCCGTGGCTTACGGCCGGCTCCGTCTCATGGACAATGACTACGCCCGTACGGAACGCCAGAAGAAAGTCATTAAAGCTGCCTTTGACAAGGCCAAGCAGTCGAGCTTTTCGGTGCTCAATAACATCATGGTGGTCTGCTTCCCCGAAGTGGCGACCAACATCAACTTCAATACCGTGGTGGCCATGGCGCAGAACATCACCAAATATTACATCTCCGAGTCCGGCGGTTTCCCGTGGCAGCGGAGCGAATCCTCGGCCGGTTCTCTCGGCGATGTGGTCGTTCCCGCCACGCTGGAATCGAACGTCAGGTATCTGCACGAGTTCCTGTTCGGGGATGCAGACTATGAACCGTCGCAGGCAGTATTAAGCTATTCCAATACGATTAAGGAAAAGACCGGTATTTATAAGGAAGGTCAGGTGGTGGAATCCGTCCGGACCGACGGCGGTCTGATCTCCTCTCCGAAAAAAGCAGCGGAGACCGAAAAAGCCGCGGAAGAAACCCACGGTGACGATACGGAAACCGAAACGGACGAAGAAGGAAACACTGTGGAAAAGGCCACGATCGGCGTGGATGAGGACGGAAATCTCATCTATCCCACCAATGCGGAGGGGGAGACCGTGATCCCGAAGGATTCTCATGGCAATCCGATTTATCCGACGGATGAAGAGGGGGAAACCATTTATCCGACCGATGAAGACGGCAATCCGCTGATCCCGGAGACAAGGCCGCATGACCTGAATCCGGAAGGCGCGGATCATCCGGGGGAGGACAGTCACGGCGATGATACGCCCGGCGCAACCGGTCCCGGCGGCACAGCAGGTCCCGGTTCGGACAATCAGAAAAATCAGGAGACCACGGGCAATGCCTTCGGCCCCGGAAGCGGGACGATTCCGGAAACCACGAACGGACGGGAACAGGATGCCCCCGGCGGGAATCTTCCCGATGCCGAGATCATTCCCGGCGGTACCGGCGGGCCGGGCAGTGAATCCACCGGAAACACTTCCGGCAACACGACCCCCGGCGGCAGCACCACTCCGGGCGGGAGTACGACTCCCGGCGGGAATATCATCCCCGGCGGATCCTCCTCACAGGGCGGCACCACTCCCGGAGGAAATACGGCATCGGGCGGGAATACTACTCCCGGCGGAAATACGACCCCCGGCGGCCCCGGTTCCGGAAGCAACAGCACCTCCGGCGGTGCCCAGGGTCCCGGCGGGAATACGGCTCCGGGCGGCTCCTCCGGCGGTAATGGAAATCCCGGCGGCAGTGCGGACGGCCCGGGCGGCTCCGGTTCCTCCCAGAATGCCGGCGGCCCCGGCGGCGGCCAGAGCCCCGAAAACGCCCCCATCGGCTGACAGTAACATGAGCTGCGTGAAACGTCTCCGCGCGTGAAACACGGCATAATCTACATGAGCTGTGTGAAACGCCGAGTACGTGAAACACGGCATAATCTACATGAGCTGCGTGAAACGCCGAGTACGTGAAACATGGCATAATTTACATGAGCTGTGTGAAACGCCGAGTACGTGAAACATGGCATAATCTACATGAGCTGCGTGAAACACCGAGTACGTGAAACATGGCGCAGCCATGTTTCACGAACGCAGGTGTTTCACACAGCTCATGCGCGAGACGTTTCACATTCTCCATGCCTTCACCAACCATTAACCCACCGAATACTATGACTCAGTCTCACCTAAAAACCCTCCTCCTCGCCCGCATCACCCCCGAGGAACTCATCCAATTAAAAACCAATAGCCCGGCCCTCATCCTGAGCTCCTTTAACCGCGCAAAACTCCTCGAAATGCGGGACTTCCCCGCGCAGGAAAAAGAAGTCAGCCCGGAAAAAGTGAAAGCCCTCCACCTGGCCCTCCGGGACTATCTCAATGTCTACATGAAAGACCAGCCCGAAGCGCACAAGTGGATCATCCTTACCTGCCTCTATCTGGCCTTTGTGAAAGGTGAGCCGCTGCATCCAAAGGAAACTGCCGGCTATATCGAGCGGAACGATCGCGGCAAAAGGGTCTGGTTCTGTCCCTTACGGGAAGGCGGAGAGGGCAGCATCTGCAGCTACTGCGTCTGCCGGAAACTGGAAAACCAAGGAGGAAAAACCATGGGAAAAACCCTTGTAGCCTATTTTTCGGCGAGCGGGCATACGCGGAAAAAAGCAGAGATCATCGCCGCAGAAACCGGCGCCGACCTCTATGAGATCACCCCGGCGGTCCCCTATACGAAAGCCGACCTCAACTGGCTTTCGAAAGAATCCCGCAGCTCCGTAGAGATGCGGAATAAAAGCAACCGCCCGGCCATTGCACCGGACGACCGGACCTTCGATGCCTGCGATACCGTTTTCCTCGGCTTTCCGATCTGGTGGTATACGGCGCCCACAATCGTCAATACCTTCCTCGAAGCCCACGACTTTACGGGAAAGCGGATCATTGTCTTCGCGACTTCCGGTTCCAGCGGCTTCGGAAACACGGTATCCGACCTCCGGCCGTCCGCACCCGGGGCGGAATTCATCGAAGGACGAGTGATCCGGAAACTATTTGCGGAAAAAGACCTCCGGGAGCTTTTA
>JAZUHZ010000257.1:0-2272 GCA_045642005.1 Candidatus Avilachnospira sp. | reverse complement strand
GAACCATAAACCATGGACGTAAAAAAAACATTATCCAATATCGGTATCGTACCTGTCATTGCCATTGACAATGCGGACAACGCAGTCGATCTCTGCAGGGCATTAGTTGCCGGCGGGATCCCGGCAGCAGAGATCACCTTCCGTACCGCGGCAGGGCAGGAATCCATCCGCCGGGTGGCAAAAGAGCTTCCCGAGGTGCTGGTGGGAGCCGGCACGGTGATCACCCCGGCCCAGGTAGACGAAGCCGCAGCGGCAGGCGCAAAATTCGTGGTATCTCCGGGATACTATGACGATGTTGTGAATCGCGCGAATGAGATCGGCATGCCCGTATTTCCCGGCTGCGTGAACGCATCCGACATGATGAAGGCCGTAAACGCCGGCCTCGATCTCGTAAAGTTCTTCCCGGCGGAAGCTTCAGGCGGAATCGGCATGATCAAAAACTTCACCTCCGTATTTCCCTTAAAATTCATGCCCACCGGCGGCATCACCCCGAAGAACCTGATGGACTACCTTTCCAATGACCGTATCGCAGCCTGCGGCGGTACCTGGATGGTAAAAAAAGACATGATCAATGCCTGCGAGTGGGAAAAGATCACGGGAATCTGCAAAGAATCCGTCAGGACCATGTTAGGCCTCTCCCTCGCACATGTCGGCATCAACTGCGAAAACGAAGAAGAAGCGGAGAAGACCGCAAAGACGATCTGCGCCCTCTTCGGATTTGAATATAAAGCCGGCAATTCCTCCGTTTTTGCAGGCTCAGCGGTAGAGTGTATGAAGACCCCCTACCTCGGAAAATGCGGACATATCGCCATCGGCACCAACTCTGTGGACCGCGCGGTATATCATCTTTCCCTTCAGGGAGTGGAATTTGACGAGGCGACCCGGAAGACAGATGCCAAGGGCAATACCAAGGTTATCTATCTGAAAGGAGAGTTCGGTGGATTCGCTATTCATCTGATGCAGAGATAATGATTGCAGGATGGAAACTCTTTCGTGAGTAATAGCGGGAGTCTTCGAGTTTTTCATGATTTTGAAGCCCGCAGTGGGCGGCAGAGGTCACTGCCGCCCGCTTACGGAGGGCGCGCAAAATCATAGAAAAACCGAAGACGGGAGCGTGAACGAACGAAAAAGTTTCCATCCGGAATATTTGAATATAAGGAGACATTATGAGAGTAGTAACATTCGGCGAGATCATGCTCCGCCTTGCCCCCAACGGCTATTACCGTTTCTTCCAGGATGATCAGCTTCAGGCTACCTTCGGCGGTGGCGAAGCCAACGTTGCGGTATCCTTAGCCAATTACGGCCTGGATGCCGCCTATGTGACCAAGCTTCCGAAACACGCTATCGGCCAGGCCGCAGTCAACCAGCTTAGGTATTTCGGTGTGGACACGTCCTCCATCGTGCGGGGCGGTGACAGAGTGGGCATCTATTTCCTGGAAAAAGGCGCTTCCCAGAGAGGCTCCGTATGCATCTATGACCGCGCTCATTCCGCTATTCAGGAGGCAGATCCTTCCGAATTCAACTGGAAAGAGATCTTACAGGGTGCTGACTGGTTCCATTTCACCGGCATCACACCGGCACTCGGACCGAACATGGTGGAAGCCTGCCTCGATGCCTGCAAGATAGCCAAAGAGCTCGGCGTAAAGGTATCCTGTGACTTAAACTACCGCGGAAAACTCTGGACAAGAGCGGAGGCACGTGAGGCCATGACCAGACTCTGCCAGTATGTGGATGTATGCATTTCCAATGAAGAGGACGCCAAGGATGTCTTCGGAATTGAAGCAGAAGGTTCCGATATTTACGGCGGAAAGCTCAACGAAGAGGGCTACAGGTCCGTGGCCAGGCAGCTCACCGAAAAGTTCGGCTTTGAGAAAGTGGCATTCACCCTCCGTACCTCCATCAGTGCTTCGGACAATGACTGGGCCGGCATGCTTTACGAAGACGGCGAGTGCTACTTCTCCAGGAAATATCATCTGCACATCGTGGACCGTGTCGGCGGCGGCGATTCCTTCGGCGGCGGCCTGATCTATGCGCTTCTTAACGGCTATGAACCGCAGGCAGCCATCGAATTTGCCGTGGCTGCTTCTGCGCTGAAGCATACCGTCGAGGGCGACTTCAACCGTGTGACCCTTTCTGAAGTACAGAAGCTCGCCGGCGGCGACGGATCCGGAAGAGTACAGCGGTAATACATATTTCCATAAGCCGCGTGAAACACGTACACCCGTGAAACATCGAAGATGTTGCACGTTTGTTCTGCGTTTCATGCGGCTTA
>JAZUHZ010000256.1:0-6269 GCA_045642005.1 Candidatus Avilachnospira sp. | reverse complement strand
GCTGGCCGCGCTGCCCGCGCTCCGCGATTTTTTCCTTGCTTTTTTCTGTCACCTCTGATAGAATACCATAGATTATATATACCGCTCCGGCGGAAAAAAGGAGAACTCAGGAAATGGGAGTATATGAGGAACTCGTTGAGCGCGGACTGATCGCGCAGGTAACCGACGAGGAGGAAATCAGAAAAATGGTCAATGAAGGGAAAGCGGTTTTCTACATTGGCTTTGATCCTACAGCCGACAGTCTTCATGTCGGACACTTTATGGCACTCTGCCTGATGAAGAGACTGCAGATGGCAGGCAACAAGCCGGTGGCCCTTATCGGCGGCGGTACCGGAATGATCGGCGATCCTTCGGGACGCCAGGACCTTCGGAAGATGCTGACCGTGGAAACTATCCAGCATAACTGCGAATGCTTCAAAAAACAGATGGGCCGTTTCATTCATTTCGGAGATGCCAGCGACGACGCCATCATGGTGAACAACGCGGACTGGCTCTGCAAGCTGAACTATATCGATTTCCTTCGTGATATCGGTTCCTGTTTCTCGGTCAACAATATGCTCCGGGCCAGATGCTACGAGCAGCGCATGGAGAAGGGACTTACCTTCCTCGAGTTCAACTACATGCTCATGCAGGGCTATGACTTCTATCGCCTTTACCAGGATTATGGCTGCAATATGCAGTTCGGCGGAGATGATCAGTGGTGCAACATGCTGGCCGGCACCCAACTGATCCGGAAGAAACTCGGCAAAGATGCGCATGCCATGACCATTACACTCCTTCTGAATTCCGAAGGAAAGAAGATGGGCAAGACCGCTTCCGGTGCCGTATGGCTGGATCCGGAAAAGACCGCGCCCTATGATTTCTATCAGTACTGGCGGAACGTGGGCGATGCAGATGTCATGAAGTGCATCAAAATGCTCACTTTCCTTCCGATGGAAGAGATCCGGAAGATGGAAAGCTGGGAAGGCTCTGAGCTCAATAAGGCCAAGGAGATCCTTGCCTATGAGCTTACCGCCCTCGTGCACGGAAAAGAAGAGGCAGACAAGGCCGATGCGGCGGCAAAGGCCGTATTCGGCGGAACCGGAACGTCAGCCGATATGCCCACCTACGAGGTACAGGAAGAAGATTACCGCGACGGAAAAGCGGATCTTCTTACGATTCTTGCCAATGCGAAGCTCTGCGACTCCAGAAGCGATGCCAGAAGAAACGTGGAGCAGGGCGGTGTCACCGTGAATGACGAGAAAGTCACCGATGTGAAAAAGGCCTACACGAAAGAGGAACTTTCCGGTGAAGGAATCATCATCCGCCGCGGAAAGAAGAAATTTGTCAGAGCAATCGCATTGTAAAGAAATCGTAAGTCGCAGGACACGCAGTCTGTAAAGACAGCGTGGTATAGTGAAGCCCGTATGAAAAACAAGCATTTTCTGAAAACTTTAATACTTGCAGCGTTCCTTGCCCTGATGACTGTCGTAAATGTTTTTGCTGCAGAACCGGGCAGCAGTTTCCCGTTCACGCTGGGAATTGACATGGAGGGAATCGACAAGCTCTGCTATGCAGGACACATCGCCGGCGGCGGAATGTTTTATGACGACGGACTGATGGTGACTCCCGATGCAGGTTTTTCTGTGGATAAAAAGATAAGCACCTGTTCCTTCGATGGGCTTTCTGCAGAAATCGAACTGATCTATGAAAAGCAGGATAACACCGGTTCTGTCCGGGAAACTGTAAGAAAGTATGAGCCCGGCGATTTGAAAGCCGGTGTCAGTTATCCGCTCTTCTCGGAAACAGCGCAGAAGAATTTAAAGCAAAGAAAGAAACTTTATTCATCGGATGTCATGAGCGCAAAACTTATTCTTACCTACGAATCCTCCGGCGGTCTGCAGAAGAAGCAGGTATATCTTTTCTATATTGCCAAACCGGATGAATATGATGAGAAAGTAATAAGTCTCATGGCTCCCGTGATGTGAGAGCAAAAGAGTTTAAAAATCATGACCCATAGGTTATAATGAACCTATGGGTCATTTTCATTTTATTTACGGATCCGCGGGGAGCGGAAAATCATCCTATATTTATAAGACGCTTACGAGAAGAGCCGTTGAGGAGCCGGAAAAAAGCTTCTATCTTTTTGTGCCCGAACAGAATACACTGAAGGCACAGCAGGAGCTTATCAGGTATTCGGAAGTCCACGGGATCCTCAATCTGGATGTTCTCTCTCTGAGCCAGCTTTCTTACCGTGTCATGGAGGAACTTGGGATCCCGTGTCCGGAGATCCTCGACGAGATCTCGAAGTCACTTCTCATGCGAAAAGCACTTTCCCGGGTAAAAAGGGACCTGACCGTCTATCACAGCCGGACAGAGGCCCCCGGATTTATCCGGGAGCTGGGATCGGTTCTCTCCGAGTTTGCCCAGTACCATGTCACAGAAGAGGATCTCCGGAAAGCTTCCGAAACCGCCGGGACAGAACTCCTGCGCGGAAAGTGCGCGGATCTCGCGGTCATCCTCAGTTCCTTCTACAATCTTTTGCTGGCCGATGGCGGAAGCCGTGCCATTCCGGAGGAACTCCCCGGGCTTTTACTGAAAAATATCGGAAAGAGCCGCCTGCTCCGAAAGGCTTGTCTTTATTTTGACGGATATACCGGTTTTACCCCGGTCCAGCTCGAGATCATCGGGCGGATGGCGGAGCAGTGTGACAGTCTTTCCTTTGCCGTGACGATTCCGGGCGGGGAGCTTTTCCGGATGAACGGTCATTATACGGATCTTTTCTGGCTGTCCCGCGAGACCGTGCGCCGGGTTTCCGATATCTGCACCCTTTCCGGTCTTTCGCATACGGAGGATGAGGGCCCCGCGGAGGAACCGGTTTCTTCTGCGAAAGGAAACCTCTCGATCCGGAGCGGGATCGCGGTCAGCACCTTCCTAGCGGATGATCCCACGGAGGAGATTCGCTTCCTCGCGCAGGATATTGCGGGCCGGGCGCTCGTAGAAGGTCTTCGGTACCGGAAAACGGCGGTGGCCGTCTCGGATCTCGGCCGTTACAAAGAGATCGTCCGGCGGGAGTTTTCCGAGGCGGGAATTCCCTTCTTTATTGATGACAAGGCGCCGGCAGCCGGTTCTCCGGTGGTGGAGCTTCTCCGGTCTCTGATCCTCATGATCCGGAACGGATACGATTACGAGGATGTGATCACCTACCTGAGAAACCCCTATGTGACGCCGGAATCCGATACCGATACCCTCGATCTTTTTGAAAACTTTATGAGAGCCACCGGGCTCAAAGGAAGGAAACGTCTCATGGAAGGCTTCTCCGCCCTCCGGTTTATTCCCGACGGGTATCTTTCCCATATGGAAGCCATGGAAACCTACCGGAAGGAACACTTTGACCGCGTATTCTCCTTCCATGACAGCCTCCGGGAGGCTTCTACCGCGGATGAAAAGGCTGTGTGTGTGCTTTCTTTCCTTACGGAGCTTTTTCTCTCGGACGAGGTTCTCTCGGAGGAAGAGAGAAGATTTCTCCGTCTTTCCCGGGAACTTCTGGAACGGATCGTTACGCTGTTTTCCGGAATGAAAATGGGAATGAAGGAGTTTTCGGAGCTGGTGGAGGCGGGCCTCGGAGACATGAAAGCCGGCGTGGTTCCCTCCACTATGGATATGGTGAATATCGGAGATCTCCGCCGGAGCCGTTTCGATGACATCGACTGTCTGTATATTGCCGGCGCCAATGAGGGACTGATTCCTGCCGATACGTCCGGCGGCGGGATCTTTACGGATGCCGAACGGATGGAGCTTACCGAAAAAAATCTGGAGCTTGCGCCGGATGACCGGCATGACGCCTCCATTCAGAACTTTTATCTGTACCTTCTGATGAATAAGCCCTCGGAGCGGCTTACGGTGACGTATGCCGCCTTTGACCGGGAAGGCAAGTCCCTGCGGCCGTCTGTGATCTGTAAGGATCTGCCCGAAAAGGAGCGCTGCCGGATCCCGGCGCAGGGACCGGAGGGAACGCTCCGGGCGCTCGCAGAGAAGATCGCTCAGCCAAAGGGTGTGCCTTCGGGAACGGTCAGCGCACTTCACCGGGCCATCCGGGATGCGGGGGATGAACGGACAAAAGAAAAGGAGGAAAAAATCCTTTCCGCCGCGCTCCGGGACCGGGTTCTCGAAAAACTGAGTCCGGAAACCGCCCGCGCCCTGTACGGCACCGTGCTGGAGGGGTCAGTTACCCGTTTTGAACAGTATGCGCGCTGTCCGTTCAGTCATTTCCTGGGGTACGGGCTTTTGCTTAAGGAACGGGAGAAGTATGAGATCGAAGCCTACGATATCGGGAGACTTTACCACCGCGCCCTGGATGAGGTGTTTACGGAGCTCGGAAAAGAGCAAAAAGATCTCGGAAGCGTCTCCCCGGAGGAGCTTTCCCTTGTGACCGGAAACATTGCCGCCAGAGTCTGCGCTGAATATAACGGCAGTGTGTTCGGCTCGTCGGCGCGGAACCGCTATATCGCGGGGCGGGTGCAGGAAATCACGGGGAAGACCCTCCTGGTGCTGAAAAAGCAGTTTGAGAGCGGGGCATTTTTCAGTGCAGGAACGGAGAAGAAGTTCACGGTGAAAGACGAGAACTTCACTCTTTCCGGGAGCATCGACCGCCTGGATGTGCTCCGGGCAAATGACAAGACCTATCTCAAGATTATCGATTATAAATCCGGGACGGCGCAGTTTGATCTGGGACTCTGTTATGAAGGCCTGGAGCTCCAGCTTTCCGCCTATATGCGGGAAGCCCTTACAGAGGTTGCGGACGCCCGCCCTGCGGGAATGTTTATTTACAATATCAAGGACCCTGTTCTGAAATACGGAGAACCGAAGAATGATGCGGCTTTCAGGATGAACGGCCTTTTGACGGACGAACCGGAGGTCCTTCTGGCCCTTGACCGGACGCTTTCTGAGGACGGTGCGTCCTCGGAAATCGTTCCCGCGAAAAATAAGGACGGGAAGATCCAGGAGGATGCCGCGGGCAGTTCCGCCATCGTCCCGGAGGAAACCTTCCGGAAGGTACTCGAGCGGAACCGGAATCTTATGCGCGCGGACGCGGACGGGATCCTCGGAGGAAGGATCGAGGCCCGCCCGGTTCTGTACGATGACCGGAGAGGCTGTGATTACTGCCGCTACCGAGAAGTCTGCGGATTTGACAAAAAGCTCGGTTTTTCCTACCGGAAAGTACCGAAGCATTCGAAAAAGGAAATCATGGAATACCTGGAAAACGGAAATGTCTGAGATCAGATTTACAGAAGAACAGAAACATGTCATCGAGGACCGGGGGAGAAATCTCCTGGTCTCCGCCGCGGCCGGCAGCGGAAAGACCGCTGTCCTTGTGGAGCGGATCATCGGCCTAGTGACGGATGCGCATCATCCGTCTTCCCTGGACCGTCTTTTAGTGATGACGTTTACCAAAGCGGCAGCGGAGGGAATGCGGCAGAAGATCAAGGCGGCGCTCGAAGAAAAAACAAAAGACACGGCAGCGGAACTTCTTGCTGCAGAAAAAGAAGGAAACGAAGAAAAAAAAGCTTCGCTCACTCGGCTTCTCAATCATCTGAAAGTGCAGCAGGCGCTTTTAGTCCGGGCGCATATCTCGACCATTGACTCCTACTGTCAGGGCCTTTGCCGGCAGTATTTTCAGGCACTCGATATGGACCCCTCGTTCCGGGCGGCCGATGACGGAGAACTCAGGCTTCTGAAGGCGGACATCACCGGCCATCTATTAGAAGAACGGTATGAAAAAGGGGACGAGGCCTTTCTTTCCCTATCCGGACGTTTTTCAAAGAACGCATCCGACGGCAGCCTGCCGGAACTGATCGCAAAGATCTTTTCCTTCACGGAGAGCCGTCCCTGGCCGGAGCGCTTTCTCGAGGAAAACCGGGCGGCACTTTCCGCGGAACGGGACGGCGGCCTCGAAAAGGCTCCGTGGTACCGGAAGTTTCTCCGGTCCGTTCACGCGGAGGAAAGACGGGTTACAGGGCTTCTTACAGAGGAACTGGGAAAGACGGATGCGCCCGGGGGATGGCTTCCCTACCGGGACTATCTTTCCTATCTTCGAGAGTTCTATGAAAAGCTTTCCGATGCGGCCGGCGATTATGAAGCGGTCCGGCTTCTTCTTGCAGGCTATGCGCCGCCAAAGCTCTCCACGAAAAAATGCCCCGGAGGCACCGAGGAGAGGAAAGCGTCCGCCCGGGCGCTTATTGAAGAAGCCAGGGGTTATGTGAAGCAGACGCTGATGCCTTCTTTTGCCA
>JAZUHZ010000255.1:0-26619 GCA_045642005.1 Candidatus Avilachnospira sp. | reverse complement strand
CGATGAAGAAGATGATGACGATGATGATGACGATGATGACGACGATGACGACGATGACGATGAGCATGAACACCATCATGAACATCATGACCATGAGCACGAACACGAACATCAAGAGCACGAGCATCATCACCATCATCACCACGGACATGACGCGGATGAGATCTTTGAATCCATGGGCGAAGAGGGAATCGCTCCGGTGTCCCGTGAGAAACTGGAAAAAGCGCTTAGCGCTCTTTCGGAGGGCGAAGAGTACGGCACCATTCTCCGGGCAAAGGGAATGCTCCGGGCTTCCGATGCGGATACCTGGTATCACTTTGATCTGACCCCCGGACAGTTTGAGATCCGTGAAGGCGCTCCGGATGTTACCGGTAAGTTCTGCGTGATTGGTGCCGCCTTAAAAGAAGCAGAGATCAAAGCTCTTTTCATCTGAAACCGGAGAGGAAGAAAATGAATTCAGTTATTGAAGATAATGAGATACCGGTATTTCTGATCAACGGTTTTCTCGAAGCAGGAAAGACGTCCTTCATTAACTATACAGTCAGCGAAGAGTATTTTCATATCGAAGAGAATACTCTTCTTATTGTCTGTGAAGAAGGCGAGGTGGAGTACGATAAGAAGCTTCTGAAAAAGGAGCATACCACACTGATCAAAGTCGAGGAGGAAGAGGAGCTGACGAAGGAATACATCGAGACGCTTCTCGAGGCTACCCGGGCCGGCCGGATCGTGATCGAGCTGAACGGCATGTGGAACCCTTCACTGATCGAATTCCCGGAGCAGTGTGTCCTGTATCAGCAGATCACCGTCATGAACGGAGAAACGCTTACCACCTATCTTGACAACATGAAGGCGCTCATGGGGCCGATGCTTAAAAACACCGAGCTTCTCCTCATTAACCGCTGCGATGATGTTCCGGAAGAGACGCTTCTTTCCTGGAAGCGGCAGCTCCGTCCCATGCTTATGCAGGGAGCGGATATCGTGATGGAGAACAAGTACGGTGAAGTGCCGCTAGAGACGATTCCCGAGGATCTGCCATTTGACGTGAGCGGTCCGGAAATCGACATCCGGCCGGACGATTACGGCATCTGGTTCTTTGACTGCAGGGACTACCCCGAGCGGTATATCGGCAAAAAGATCACCTTCACCGCCTGCGTGATGATCGATCCCTCCTTTGACAAGGGACTCTTTGTTCCGGGGCGCATGGCCATGACCTGCTGCGAGGCGGATATGAGTTTTATCGGATTTTTAGCCCATTATGATGGAATTTCCGCCTTCCGGGACGGTTCCTGGGTGAAACTTACCGCGGAAATGAAGCTTGTGGACCGCCCCGAGTATGAGGGTGAGGGACCGTTCCTTGAAGTATTGAAGATTGCTCATACAGGCGAGATCAAAGAGCCTGTCGGATTCTGATGGGACAGAAACTTCGGAACTCCATTCTCCTTTTGTGTGCGGCGGCAATCTGGGGATTTGCCTTCAGTTTCCAGCAGATGGGCGGAGAGGCCATGGGTCCCTTTACTTTTAACGCCTGCCGGAGCCTTATAGGCAGTATTTCGGTGCTGCCGGTCATCAAAATCGCTTACGGAAAACTCCGGCCTTCCCGGGATACGCTCATTGGCGGGATCCTGTGCGGTCTGTGTCTCACGGCCGCCTGCAACCTTCAGCAGGTCGGGATCCTCTACACCTCTCCCGGGAAAGCGGGATTTGTCACGGCCTCCTATATGATCCTGGTGGCTGTCATCAGTCTCTTTGTCGGGAAGAAGACGGAAAAGATCGTTCTTCTGGCGGTGGTTCTCGGGGTGATCGGACTGTATCTCATCTGTGTACCGGACGGAGAGGATCTTTCCATCAATAAAGGAGATCTGTACTGTATCCTGTGCGCGCTGTTTTTCGCGATTCAGATCATGATCATCGATCATTACGGGGACCGGGTGGAATCCGTGAAGATGTGTTCTATTCAGTTTCTGACCGTCGGCATTCTGACTTCGGCTCTCGCATTCCTCTTTGAGACCCCGACGGCAGGGCAGCTCCGGGAAGGCTTAGGAGCGCTCCTTTATGTGGGAATTCTTTCCACCGGCGTTGCCTATTCCCTGCAGATGGTGGGAATGATCGGCATTAATCCTGCCGTTTCCTCCCTGATCATGAGCCTGGAGTCGGTTTTCTCCGTTATCGGAGAATGGCTGATCCTCGGAACGACGCTTTCCGGGAAGGCGCTCTCCGGATGCGCGGTCATGTTCGCGGCGATTCTTTTGTCACAGATGCCGGCGGTACGGGAGTCTCTGAAAAAGAAAACCTGAAAATCCGGGAAGGAAACAGAAAAGTATGCACGAAAACGGACGACCCTACAATATCATAACGGATGCACTGGAAGGCACGGTGGAAGTGAAGAAGTCCGTGTTTATCGGGGAACTCCGGAATGTGAGAAGTGAGGAAGAGGCAAAGGAATTCCTCGAAGAAGTGCGGAAAAAATACCGCGATGCCGGTCATCACTGTTTCGCCATGCGCATCGGCGAGCCGGGAAGCGAGTTTGAAAAATCTTCGGACGACGGGGAGCCGCAGGGAACCGCAGGAAAGCCCATTCTTACTTTCCTGAAAGGAGAGGATCTTTACGATGTCTGCGGCGTGGTCACCCGGTATTTCGGCGGGACGCTTTTAGGAACCGGCGGTCTTTCCCGTGCCTACAGCGATTCGATCCGGGAGGCCTTCGGTGTTTCCGTGAAATCGGAGCTCTATAAGGGCAGAAAAGTGCATCTGAAATGTGACTACCAGCTCAGTAACCGGATCAAATACCTGTCCCAGACCATGGAGATCTATACGGAAAAAGAGGAATACTCGGACGTATGCGATCTTTATTATCTGGTCGAGGAGGAAAAATATCCGGGTTTTACGGGCAAAGTCACGGAGATGAGCGGTGGAAAAGTGGTTCCGCTTTCTGATGCCCCCCTCTATTTCTATAAAGATCAGAAACCTGTGGTATACAAAATGCTTTGAACGTGGTATACTCTATTAGTTAAAATGGCTTCATAGTGCAGAAAGGAAGGTTCGGGATTGAACTTTAAAGAAGAACTGAGACGGTTTAAGCCTTCACTTGAAGTTGACGATATAGAAGATGCCCTGATGAAGATGGATCTGACCGACATGAATGACATCATGTTTCAGATGATGGAAGAGGCATCTCAGAATAAAGACACGCAGAAGAATGGACAGAAGCGTTAAGCTTACAAGAATTGCAAATGCGTTCTATAATCTCGGTCTGGAAAAGGCGGGTCTCAATGACCTGACCGGAGCCGCCGAGCTTTTGAAGCGTGCGCTGAGATTTGATAAATACTGTACGGATGCCAGAAATCTCCTCGGTCTCATCTATTATGAAATGGGGGAGACGGCGGATGCGCTCTGTCAGTGGATCGTGAGCTTAAACTTTCAGCCCGAGGACAATCTTGCGGACCGGTATCTGGATCAGATCCAGCGGAAACCGGACCAGCTGGAAATCGATTCCCAGGTGATTCGGAAATTTAATCACGCCCTGGCCACCAGTGTGACGAAGGACAGGGAGTTTGCCATCATCGAACTGCAGCATCTGACCAAGGAACGTCCGAAGTATGTCAAGGCGCAGATCGTCCTTTCCATGCTGTACATGGAGAATGAGGAATATGTGAAGGCCGGACGGGCGCTGATGCAGGTCCTCCGGGTCGACCGGAACAATCCTACCGCTCTTTTGCTCATGGACGAGGTCAAAAAAAAGACCGGGCGGGCGGAAATTGAGAAAAACAAGCTGAAAAACGCTTTTTCCCATCGGAAGATGGAAGACGATGACGTGATCATGCCGGTCACGGACAGAAAGGTCTTTCCGGTGGATCAGGCGCTTCTTCTGCTCGCCGGGATCACGGCCGGGATCCTTGCTTTCTATATGCTTCTGCTGCCGGGAATCCGGAAGGAGTATATCAAGGAAGCCAACGATAAGATCGTGGAGAACAGCCGGAAACTGTCCGATATCAATTCGGACTATGTGAAGATCTCGGAAGACTACGAAAAGCTGAAAGTCGATTACGATGAAACGGCGCAGAAACTCCGGGCTTTTGAAGAGGAAAACCGGGATTTCTCCTCCATGTATTCGACCCTTGTCAATATTACTGACAATTACCGCAGTGAGCGGTATACCGATGCTGCCGGGGCATGGCTGCAGATCAACCGGAGCATTGAGATCCTCTTTGAGGAACCGTTGAAATCCCAGCTGAAGGAAGTCGATGACCTGATGTATAACGAGTGTTTTGACAAGCTCGTGGAACTCGGCACCAACGCATGGAACGGGGATAAAAAGACTGCGGCCGAGGAATATTATGATCTGGCGCTTAAGATCAATCCGGACGATCCTTATTGCATGTATCTGAAGGCCCGCCTTCTGCAGTCGGAAGACAGGATTCAGGAAGCCAATAAGATTTTTGATAAAATAGTAGGGGAACACCCTGAAAGCAAATATGCGGACAGGGCAGTCGAAGCAAGAGGTTATTAAGATATGTTAGAAAAAAGAGACGACATCAGAAATGTGGCGATCATCGCCCATGTCGATCACGGCAAAACCACCCTTGTTGATGCGCTTTTACGGCAGAGCGGTATTTTCAGGGAAAACCAGGAAGTGGCGGAACGTGTCATGGACTCAAACGCCATCGAACGGGAACGCGGCATCACCATTCTCTCCAAGAATACGGCGATCAATTACAAGGGACACAAGATCAATATCGTGGATACTCCCGGCCATGCCGATTTCGGCGGCGAGGTGGAGCGTGTCTTAAAGATGGTCGACGGCGTTGTGCTTTTAGTGGACGCATTTGAGGGTCCCATGCCCCAGACCAGATTTGTACTCGGAAAGGCCATGGAACTGAAGCTTCCGGTGGTTGTCTGTGTCAACAAGATCGACCGCCCCGAGGGAAGACCGGCGGCCGTGGTGGATGAGGTCCTGGAACTTCTCATGGATCTCGGCGCCAGCGACGAGCAGCTTGACTGCCCGTTTGTATATGCTTCGGCAAGAGCCGGATGGGCTACCTATGATCCCGCCGTGCAGGGAACCGATATGCAGCCGGTGCTGGATACGATCATCAATGCGATCCCGTGTCCCGAAGGGGATCCGGAGGAACCGCTTCAGATGCTCATCTCCACGATCGACTATAACGAATATATCGGCCGTATCGGCGTCGGAAAAGTCACGAACGGTGTCATCCGTGTGAACCAGCAGGTGGTGCTCTGCAACCATCATGATCCCGACAAGATGGTCCGGACGAAAGTTTCCAAGCTGTACGAATATGACGGTCTCGCCAGGGTGGAGGTGGAAGAGGCTTCCATCGGCTCCATCGTTGCGCTTTCCGGAATCCCGGAGATCCACATCGGAGATACCATCTGCGATCCTTTAAAGATTGACCCGATCCCCTTCCAGAAAATCTCGGATCCCACAATCGCCATGTATTTCATGGTCAACGATTCGCCGCTTGCCGGAAAAGAGGGAAAATATGTGACCTCCCGGCACATCCGTGACCGTCTGTTCCGTGAGCTCAATACCGATGTTTCACTCCGGGTGGAGGAAACCGATTCCGCGGACTGCTTCAAAGTATCCGGCAGAGGAGAACTTCATCTTTCCGTTCTCATTGAGAACATGCGCCGGGAAGGCTACGAGTTTTCCGTTTCCAAGGCAGAGGTTCTCTATAAGCGGGACGAGCGCGGAAAGCTCTTAGAGCCCATGGAGATCGTCTATGTGGATGTTCCCGACGAGTATACCGGTGTCGTGATTCAGAAGCTCACCCAGAGAAAGGGAGAACTTGGCGGCATGACCCCGATCAGCGACGGAACCACGAGACTGGAATTCTCGATGCCTTCAAGAGGCCTGATCGGTTACCGTAATGACTTTATGACCGATACCAAGGGTAACGGCATCATGAATACGCTGTTTGACGGATACGGCCCGTATAAGGGAGATCTTTCCTACCGTCCCACCGGTTCCATTATCGCAACACATCCCGGCCAGGCGGTTACCTACGGACTTTTCAATGCTCAGGAGCGTGGCCTTTTGTTTATCACACCCGGCACGGAAGTGTACGAGGGAATGGTCATCGGACTTTCTCCGAAGACGGAGGATGTGGATGTCAACGTCTGCAAGACCAAAAAACTGACCAACACCCGTTCCTCAAGCTCCGATGAAGCACTGCGTCTGGTACCGCCGAAGATCATGAGTCTCGAGCAGTGCATGGACTTCATCGATACGGATGAGCTTCTTGAGGTAACTCCGAAGACCCTCCGGATCCGGAAGAAGATCCTGGATCCTCTTTTACGGAAGAGAGCCTCGATCCGGAAAGACAGTCCCGAATGATGGAAGGCAGAAAGAAAAAGTTTATTAAAGAGCTCTCCCAGAGAGCCAAAGTGCGGGAAGAATCCGGCCTTTTTGTGGTGGACGGACCGAAGATGTGTTCGGAGATCCCCTCCGGACTCCTTTCGGAGGTATATGTCACGGAAGGCTTTCTTTCCTCGCCGCATCGGGCTTCCTGTGAGAAACTTTTACAAAATCACGGTTTTACTGTGATCACAGATCAGGAGATGAAGCAGATCTCCGACACTGTCACTCCCCAGGGCATTCTCTGCCTTGTCAGGCAGCAAAACGCAAAAGGAATCAGGGCCCTTATCGGGGATGACGCGTCGGAACCTCCGCTTCTTGTTCTCCTGGAAACCATTCAGGACCCGGGAAATCTCGGGACCATCTTCCGTGCAGGCGAAGCCTGCGGTGTTACCGGTATTATCATGAACGGCCTCACGGCAGATGTGTACTCCCCGAAAGTGATCCGGTCCACGATGGGTTCCGTGTTCAGAATGCCGTTTGTCTATGTAAACGACCTCAAAAAGGCAGCAAAAGACCTCAGGGAGGGCGTTTATACCGGCGGCAGACCGGTGGAGATCCTTGCCGGCGAACTTGCGGCCGAAAGTGACTATACGCTGTTTGATTACAGAAACCCCTGCGCGTTTATGATCGGAAATGAATCAAAAGGCCTGTCGGAGGAACTGAAAGCAGAAGCCTCCCGGAGGATCAAGATCCCGATGAAGGGAAAAGTGGAATCATTAAATGCGGCAATGGCGGCAACGGTCATAGGGTTTGAAGCGGCAAGACAAAGGAGAAACTGATGGCAAAAAACGCATTTTCCCCGAGAAAAGCCGGCGCTCTCATCGATATCATCCATATCGTTCTGGGAATCGCCGTCATTGTGATGGCGGTACTCGCGATCTTTGACCCGGAAAACAGAAAATTTCTTTTCCCGTTTATCTTTCTGTTCGCGTCGGTGATCAACTTTGCCACCGCGTGGTTTTACATGAGGATGTTCCAGCGGGACCGGGGAAAGCATATTTCGGCATGGGTGTATCTGATCACAGGCTTCCTGATCTTTGTGGTCTTTATCATATCCGCTGTCTCCCTCTGGGGAGGCCGTTAAGCGGAGAAAGGACGGAAAAACATGCATATTGATAAAAATGAAATGGTGGAAAGAATCGACAGGCTCTGTTCTCTGGCCAAAAATCAGGGAAATTCCGTGACGCAGGATGAGATCGCGGATGCCTTCAAGGACGAGGAACTTAACCAGACACAGCTCGATAATATCTATGCCATGATCGAGGGCCGGGGCGTGGATATCTCCCAGGATACCCTGGCGGATCAGGTGGAGGATGTCACCGAGCAGGAACTGAAGAATATGAACCTTGACCGGCTGGATTCTCTCGATGATCTGCTGCTCGATGATCTCTCCGATGATTTTTCCGATGAATTTGCCGAAAAAAATCCGGAAGACGACATTGATATTGATGCGGTGGATCTGCTCGAAGGAATCGGCACCGACGATCCCGTCAGAATGTATCTGAAAGAGATCGGCACGGTACCGCTTCTTACCTCCGATGAGGAACTGGATCTCGCCAAACGGAAAGCCACCGGAGACGAGTATGCCAAGAAGCGCCTGATCGAGGCCAACCTCCGTCTTGTGGTCAGCATTGCCAAGCGGTATACCGGAAGAGGCATGAGTTTCCTTGACCTTGTACAGGAAGGAAATCTCGGACTCATCAAGGGCGTTGAAAAATTCGACTACACGAAGGGCTACAAGCTTTCCACGTACGCGACCTGGTGGATCCGTCAGTCTGTCACAAGAGCACTCGCCGATCAGGCCCGTACCATCCGGGTTCCCGTTCATATGGTGGAGACTATCAATAAGATGTCCAAGATGCAGAGAAAGCTGACTCTGGAGCTCGGATACGAGCCCTCCATCCCGGAGCTTGCGAAAGCTCTTGACATGACCGAGGAGAAGGTGATGGAGATCATGCAGATCGCCAGAGAACCCGCTTCCCTGGAAACCCCCATCGGAGAAGAAGACGACTCGAACCTCGGCGATTTTGTTGCCGATACCAACGTGCTCACCCCGGAACAGAATGTGGAGTCCGTGATGCTCCGCGAGCATATCGACACCCTGCTCGGCGACCTGAAGGAAAGAGAGCGGCAGGTGATCGTCCTCCGGTTCGGACTTGAGGACGGCCATCCGAGAACACTTGAGGAAGTCGGCAAAGAATTTAACGTAACCCGTGAGCGAATCCGTCAGATCGAGGCCAAGGCCCTGAGAAAACTGAGAAACCCCGTACGGTCGAAGAGGATCCGGGATTTCCTGTGATGGAGAACGTTCAGAAAAAGCTTGATGCGTATATTGAAACCGTCCGGCAGTCCGGGGAACGGAAGAAACTCCTGATCCACGCCTGCTGCGCACCGTGCTCGAGTTATGTGCTCGAATACCTTTCGGCCTTCTTTGATCTCACGCTCCTTTTCTACAATCCGAACATGGATACCCTCACGGAATATGAGAAAAGAGCGGAGGAATTAAAGCGCCTCATCCGGGAAATGAACCTTACGGATAAGGTTTCCCTCCGGGTGCTTCCCTATGATCATGAGGCATTTGAAAGGATTGCCGAAGGTCTCGAGGATGCTCCGGAACGGGGAGCGCGGTGTCTTAAGTGTTATGAGCTCCGTCTCCGGAAAGCCGCAGAGATCCTCGCCCGGGAGAAAGAGGAATTTGAGAGTTTTTCCACAACGCTCACACTAAGCCCCTTAAAAAATGCGGAGGCCTTAAACCGGATCGGAGAGGAACTTTCTGAGGAATACGGCGTCCCGTATCTGCCTACGGACTTCAAAAAGAAGAACGGATATAAAAGAAGCATCGAGCTTTCCAGGATTTATGATCTGTACCGCCAGAATTATTGCGGTTGTAAATATTCGAAACGAGGTAAAGAATCATGAGTGAAGAATGCACCCATAACTGCAGCACCTGTACGGCGAACTGTGCAAGCCGTGAAGAAGTGGATTTCACGGCGCATCTTGCGCCGGGAGCCAATGTAAAGCATGTTTATGCCGTGATGAGCGGAAAGGGCGGTGTAGGAAAGTCCCTGGTCACCGGTCTTCTGGCATCCAAGTTTATGCAGAAGGGAAAGACGGCGGCCATTCTCGATGCCGATATCACCGGACCCTCCATTCCGAAGGCTTTCGGAACTGACGGCGACCGGATCGCTGCGACGGAGGACGGACAGTACATGTTCCCTGCAAAGTCGAAAAACGGCATCCAGATCATTTCTGCCAATAACCTTCTTGAGAACGAGACCGATCCCATCATCTGGAGAGGTTCGCTCATTGCCCAGGCGGTGAAGCAGTTCTATGAAGAAACCATCTGGGATGATGTGGACTATATGTTTGTGGATATGCCTCCGGGAACCGGCGACGTTCCGCTGACCGTATTCCAGTCCCTTCCCGTAGAGGGAATCATCATCGTGACAAGCCCGCAGGAGCTTGTGTCCATGATCGTGAAGAAGGCCGTCAATATGGCCCAGAAGATGGAGATCCCGATTCTCGGAATCGTGGAGAACATGTCCTACCTTTCCTGCCCTGACTGCGGAAAGAAGATCAGTGTCTTCGGCGAGAGTCACATTGATGATATCGCTGCGGAATACGGTCTTCGGGTGCTTGCCAAGCTTCCGATCGATCCGGAGTTCACAAAACTCACCGACCAGGGCCGCATCGAGGAAGTGGAATTTGCGGCAATGGATCAGGCATTTGAAATGATTACAGGCTGATGGTCACTATAATTATCGGTGCAGGGGCAGCGGGTCTCATGGCGGCATATGCCGCCGGGGTCCGGGGAGAGTCTGTCCTCGTTCTTGAGAAAAATGAAAAAGCCGGTAAGAAAATCTATATCACAGGCAAAGGCAGATGCAATGTCACCAATGCCTGTGATTTTGACGTATCCCGTAAATCCATTGTGAACGGGGAGAAGTTCATGATGTCCCCCCTCCGGGCGTTCGGACCGGAGGAACTGATGGCTTTTCTCGAGAAAAACCGCTGCCGGGTCAAAGTGGAGCGGGGAAACCGGGTGTTTCCCGTGTCCGATCACGCCTCCGATGTCACGAAGGCGCTCCTTCTGGCTCTCGGCGAGGTTGGGGTCAGAATCCATTATCACACCGAAGTCACTGCGATTGAAAAAGGCGCCGAAGGGTTTACCGTTACAGCCGTGGAAGGAAACCGGAAGATCCGTCATCATGCGGATAAAGTGATCGTCTGCACGGGCGGACTTTCCTACCCGTCGACCGGTTCCACGGGAGACGGCTACCGATTTGCAGAGAAGTTCGGGCTTTCCGTCCGGAAACCGGTACCGTCGCTAACGGAACTCGTGACCCGGGAGGATACGTCTTCCCTGGCCGGGATCTCTCTCATCAATACCGGGGTCACGGTGCGAAAGGTCCGCGAGGACAATGCGCCCGGAAAAGAAGTCCTTCACGATGTGGGAGAACTCCTCTTTACGCATAAAGGGCTTTCCGGCCCCCTCATTCTGACGGCTTCCGCGCTGATCACAAGATCTCTTTCGGAAGGAGAAAAGTTTGAGATCTCTCTGGATCTGAAACCGGGGCTCAACCGGGAGGAACTGGATAAGCGTCTCCTTCGGGACCTGGAAGCCGCAAGGAATCAGGACATGGGAAATGCGCTTTCGAGGCTCCTCATCAGCGGCATCCGGGAACTGGTACTTGAGAGGGCGGAGATCCCCTCAGAAAAGAAGGCGCATGATCTCCGGAAAGAGGAGAGGGAACGGCTTCTTAAGACCATCAAAAACCTGACCTTTGAGGTTCTTCGCCAGGGGGATTTTTCCGGGGCGGTGATCACGCAGGGCGGGGTGGATCTTAAGGAGATCAACCCGAAAAACATGGAGTCGAAAAAAGTGCCCGGACTTTTCTTTGCCGGGGAAGTGCTGGATGTGGATGCCATGACCGGCGGGTTCAACCTGCAGATCGCTTTTTCCACCGGAATGGCCAGCGGAAAGTAAAAATAAAGGAGACAGTATGAGCTATCAGATTGCGCTCGACGGACCCGCAGGCGTGGGAAAGTCGACCATTGCAAAGGACCTTTCGGAAAAGCTTTCTTTTATCTATGTGGATACCGGCGCCCTGTACCGGGCGCTTTCGGTCTATTTCCTCGACCGGGGACTGGCCCCATCGGACGAGGCGGGAATCCGTGCCGTGCTGCCGGAAATTTCCGCAGAGATCCGGTATGAAGAAGGGGAGCAGCATGTTCTTGTGAACGGGACGGATGTGACGAAGAGGCTCCGTACGAAAGAAGTCTCGAACATGGCCTCCTGTTCCTCACAGTACAGGGCCGTCCGGGAGAAACTGCTCGAAACCCAGCGGGAACTGGCCGCACGGTATAATGTTATCATGGACGGCCGTGACATCGGCACGGTCATTCTGCCGGATGCCACGCTGAAGGTATATCTGACAGCAGAACCCCGGATCCGGGCGGAAAGAAGGTATCATCAGCTTCTGGAACAGAATGCGCTTTCCGGGGAAACGCTCGAATCTATCGAACAGGATATCCGCGAGCGGGATTTCCGGGACGAGAACCGGGAACATGCGCCCTTAAAAAAGGCGGAGGATGCGGTGCTTCTCGATACTTCCCATCTCACAATCGCCGAGGTGGAGGAAAGAATCGAAAGTCTCCTTCGGGAAAGGATCTGAGATTGGAAGTCGTACTCTGTGAAAATGCGGGTTTCTGTTTCGGAGTGAAGCGCGCCGTGGATACGGTGTATGAGCTCTGCGCTCATGAGACCGGGAAAAATATCTATACCTACGGCCCCATCGTGCACAATGACCGCGTGGTGACGGAACTTGCGGCGCTCGGAGTCACCGTCATCCGGGATGAGGAGGAACTTCGGAATCTTAAGGAAAGGGGAGCCCTTGACAATTCCTGTATCGTGATCCGCGCCCACGGCATTTCCGATCCGCTCATGGCCGAAATCGAGAGTATTCCGGGTGTATCCGTGACGGATGCCACCTGTCCGTATGTCCGGAAGATCCATGAAATCGTCCGGGAACATGAGCAGAAAGGGGAGCGGATCGTGGTGACCGGAGACCCGGATCACCCCGAGGTGAAGGGCATCACCGGATGCCTTGGAAAGGCGGCTCTGGTCATCCGGACGGCGGAGGAGGCGCGCGTCTTTTCACCGCCGGAAGATACGAAAATCTGCGTTGTCTCCCAGACAACTTTCCATCAGCAAAAATTTGAAGATATAGTTGAAATTCTGAAAAAAAAGTTGTATGATATCTCCGTTGTGAATACAATTTGCAACGCTACTCAGAGAAGGCAGTCGGAAACGGCGGAAATTGCCCGGAAATGCGATGCGATGATCGTCATCGGAAGCCGTTCCAGTTCCAATAGCCGGAAGCTTTTCGACATCGCGGAATCTGAGTGCAGGGCGACATACTTTATTCAGTGTTTAGATGATCTTAAGCTACTAACAATTGATAATTCTGTGCGTTGCATTGGTATTACTGCAGGGGCGTCGACCCCGAAAACCATTATTGAGGAGGTTCTAAATTATGTCAGAACAGAGTTTTGAGGAGATGCTGAACGAATCCATCAAAACAATACGTACAGGAGAGGTTGTGACCGGCAAAGTCATCGATGTAAAGCCCGACAGCATTACACTGAATATCGGTTACAAGTCAGACGGCATCATCTTAAAGGCTGATTATTCACAGGATCAGTCCGTTGATCTTCTCACTGCCGTTAATGTTGGCGATGAGATCGAGGCAAAGGTGAAAAAGCTCAACGACGGCGAAGGCCTTGTTTCTTTAAGCCACAAGGAAATCATGGATGACAGAAACAATGCCAAGGTAAAGGAAGCTTTCGAAGCTAAGGAAGCCGTTACCGGTAAGGTGGAGAAGGTAGTGAACGGCGGTCTCGCAGTGATCTACGAGGGAACCAGAGTATTCGTTCCCGCAAGCCTTGTCAGCGACAGCTTTGAGAGAGACCTTACCAAGTATGAAGGTCAGGAGATCGAGTTCGTGATCACCGAGTTCAATCCGGCAAAGCGCCGCATCATCGGTGACAGAAAACAGCTCGTAGCAGGCAGAAAGGCAGCCGCAAAGGCAGCTCTTCTGGAAGCCATCAGCGTAGGCGATGTAGTAGAAGGAACTGTTAAGAACATTGCAGACTTCGGCGCATTCATCGACCTCGGCGGAGCAGACGGACTTCTTCATATCTCAGAGATGGGATGGGGAAGAACCGAGAGCCCGAAGAAGGCATTCAAGTCCGGTGAGACCGTAAGAGTTATGATCAAGGGGATAAAGGATGACAAGATCGCTCTTACCAGAAAGTTCCCCGATGAGAATCCCTGGGTACTCGCTCTTACCAAGTACGCTCCCGGCAATGTTGTAACCGGTAAGGTTGCAAGACTTGCTGATTTCGGTGCTTTCGTAAATCTTGAGCCCGGTATCGATGCTCTTCTTCATGTTTCCCAGATCTCTGCAGAGAGAATTGCAAAGCCCTCAGACGTTCTGAAGGTTGGCGATGAGATCACTGCAAAGGTTACCGAGCTCAATGCTCAGGACAAGAAGATCAGCCTTTCCGTAAAGGCCCTTACCGCTCCCGCAAGAAAACCGAAGCCCGAGAAGAAGGTGGAAGAGGACATCGTTGATGCCTACACCGATTCTGAAGAGGAAGAGGCTCCTGCAGAGGAATAATCCCATAGACAATCCAGGGCCGGTCCTTGACCGGCCGTGTTTCTTTTTTAAAGTGCTTGAAGTATACATAAGAATGTGTTAGAATACTGATTTGGTTAAAATTCGTAATTTTTGCGAAATATTACAAAGACAGGAGAAATAAAGAAATGAATGTAACCTTTGAAAAACTGGAGCACAACATGGCAAAGATCACCGTAACGGTAGAGGAGCAGAAGTTCCAGGAAGCCACCGTCAAGGCATACCAGAAGAATAAGTCAAAATTCAACATTCCCGGTTTCAGAAAGGGAAAAGCTTCCAAGGCTGTTATCGAGAAGATGTACGGTGTGGGTGTTTTCTATGAAGAGGCTGTGGATTTTGTTCTGAATGATACCTATCCGGATGCTGCCAAAGAGACAGGTCTTGACATCGTAAGCCGCCCCGAGATCGGCATTGAGACCCTGGAAGCCGGAAAGGATTTCGTATATACCGCTACCGTAGCCGTAAAGCCGGAAGTGACCCTCGGTGAGTACAAGGGCATCAAGGTGGAGAAGGCAGAAGTTACCGTAACCGCAGCAGAAGTGAATGAAAAGGTCAGCGAGGCCCGTGAGAAGAACGCCCGTATCGTTGCTGTGGAAGACCCGAAGAGAAAAGTAAAGAACGATGATATCGTTACCATCGATTTCGAAGGATTTGTAGACGGAAAGGCATTTGCCGGCGGACAGGGAACCGATTATCCGCTGACCATCGGATCTCATTCCTTTGTTGATACCTTTGAAGAGCAGCTGATCGGACACCTTGCCGGTGACGAGGTGGAAGTCAACGTAACCTTCCCCGAAGAGTACGGTGCCAAGGAACTGGCAGGAAAACCCGCTCTCTTCAAGGTAACCGTGAAGGAAATCAAAGAGAAGCAGCTTCCCGATCTTGATGACGAGTTTGCAAGTGAGGTTTCCGAATTCGAGACCTTAAAAGAGTACAAGGCTTCTCTGAAGAAGGAACTCAAGGAACAGAAGGAAAAAGCAGCCGCTCAGCAGAACGAGAATAACGTTGTGGCAGCGGTATGCGAGAAGGCAGAAGCGGATATTCCGGATGCCATGATCGATAACGTGGCCGAGAACATGCTTGAGGATTATGCCCAGAGACTTAATAACCAGGGAATCCCCTTCGATCAGTACATGAAGATCACCGGCCAGTCCGAAGAGGCTTTAAAGGACAGCTTTAAGGATCAGGCAAAGAAGAACATCATGACCAACCTTGTTCTCGAGGCAGTTGCCGACAAGGAGAACATTGAAGCTACCGAAGAGGACATCGAGGAGCAATTCAAGAAGATGGCTGAAGCCTATAAGATGGAAGTTGAGAAGATCAAAGAAATCTTCGGCGAGGGCAGAGTAGAGGATATGAAGCAGGATATCCGCTGCCAGAAGGCCATTGACTTCCTGGTAGCCGAGGCAAAGCTTGAGGCTCCCAAGAAAGAAAAGAAAACCGCTGAAAAGGAAGACGAAGAATAATGCCTTATTCAATCCCTTATGTAATTGAACAGACCTCAAGAGGCGAGCGTTCCTATGATATTTTTTCCCGTCTGTTAAAAGACCGGATCATCTTCCTCGGAGAAGAGGTTAATGAAGCCAGCGCTTCCCTGATCGTGGCGCAGCTTCTGTTCCTTGAATCCGAGGATCCCTCAAAGGATGTGCATCTTTATATCAATTCCCCCGGCGGTGTGATCACTGCGGGAATGGCAATCTATGATACCATGCAGTATATTAAGTGCGATGTATCGACGATCTGCGTGGGCATGGCAGCCAGCATGGGAGCTTTCCTTCTGGCCGGCGGTGCCAAAGGAAAGCGTTTTGCCCTTCCGAACTCCGAGGTGATGATCCATCAGCCCTCCGGCGGAGCCCAGGGACAGGCAACGGAGATCCAGATCACAGCCGAGTGGATCCTTCGGACCAAGCAGAAGATGAACGAGATCCTCGCGAAAAACACGGGGAAGACTGTCGAGGAAGTGGCCCGCGATACAGAGCGTGATCACTGGATGACAGCGCAGGATGCCCTTTTCTACGGAATCATTGATTCCATCATCGACAATCACTGACTGAGGTAAAAATGGCAACAAAACAAACTGAAAAGATTCGATGCAGTTTCTGCGGCAAGAGCCAGGGACAGGTCCGGAAGCTGATCGCAGGACTGCAGAACTCTTTTATATGCGATGAGTGTGTGGATATCTGCTCGGAAATCCTTTCGGAAGAGTTTTCCAAAGAGTCCACGAAGCGGCGGTCGGAAACCGTTACGGGAATCAGACTGCAGAAGCCTCAGGAAATCCATGATTTCCTTGACCAGTTTGTGGTGGGACAGGATGAGGCTAAAAAGGTTCTTTCCGTCGCTGTTTACAATCATTATAAAAGAATCACTTCCAATATCACGGATATCGACGTACAGAAATCCAACATTCTGATGATCGGTCCCACCGGTTCCGGAAAGACCTATCTCGCGCAGAATCTGGCAAAGACGCTCGGAGTGCCGTTTGCCATCGCAGATGCCACAAGCCTTACCGAGGCCGGATATGTGGGCGAGGATGTGGAGAATATCCTCCTGAAACTGATCCAGGCTGCGGACATGGATATCGAAAAAGCCGAAGTCGGTATTATCTATATCGATGAGATCGATAAGATCACCAAAAAGGCTGAGAATCTCTCCATCACCCGGGATGTCTCGGGCGAGGGCGAACAGCAGGCGCTCTTAAAGATCATCGAGGGAACAGTCGCTTCCGTACCGCCTCAGGGAGGCCGGAAGCACCCGCATCAGGAAATGATGCAGATCGATACCACCAATATCCTTTTCATCTGCGGCGGCGCTTTTGACGGTCTGGAAAAGATCATTTCCGACCGGGTCTCCTCCGGCGGCATGGGCTTCGGCGCGGAACTTGCGAAAAAGAACAACGAGTCCATTGATGAGCTTCTGGGTCAGGTGGAAACCGAAGATCTTGTCAAGTTTGGACTGATCCCGGAGTTTATCGGCCGTGTGCCGATCACCGTCTCCTTAAAATCCCTTACGGAAGAGGATCTCGAGCGCATCATGACAGAGCCGAGGAACGCCCTCGTCAAGCAGTATGTGAAACTGTTCGAGATGGACGGCGTGAAGCTTACCTTCACCCCGGAGGCAGTAAGGAGCGTGGCACACAAGGCCTTTGTGAAAAAGACCGGCGCCAGAGGACTCCGGAGCATTATGGAAAAGGTGATGGTCGATATCATGTACGACATCCCGAACGATCCCTCCATCCGGGAGGTAACGATCACCGGAGACACAGTAGCCGGGGGAGCGCCCCTCATTGTGAGAGCAGAAGATGGACTTAAAGATTAAAAAAGCGGAGCTTTCTACGGTAATCGGCGTGACTTCGCGGGTGCCGGAAAACGTGCTCCCGGAATATGCCTTTGCCGGCAAGTCCAATGTGGGAAAGTCGAGCCTGATCAATGCTCTTATGCAGCGGAATTCCCTGGCCCGTACTTCCGCTACGCCGGGAAAGACACAGACCGTGAACTACTATCAGGTGACAGCAGCCTCGGAGGAAGGGGAACAGGAGTTTCTCCTTGTCGATCTTCCCGGATACGGCTACACGAAGGCTTCCGAAAATACCCGGGTATCCTGGGGAAAAATGGTGGAGCGTTACCTGAAGGCTTCGCGGACCCTGAAGAAAGTCTTTCTCCTTGTGGACATCCGGCATACGCCCGGCCAGAACGATGTCGAAATGTACGACTGGATCCGTGCAAAAGGGTACGAGCCGGTGGTGATCGCCACAAAACTTGACAAATTAAAGAAAAATGAAATCCCGAAAGCGCTGTCGGAAATCCGCAGGGCACTCTCGATGGACGAAAATGACACACTGATCCCGTTTTCCGCGGAAACCAAAGCCGGAAGACCGGAGATTTATGATTTACTGAACACCAAGGAGGCATAAAATGGCTGAAATTATCATGCATGACGGAAGTCTTAAGGAAGTGTCCGAGCAGGACAGTCTTTACCTTTCCACTTTACGCCACAGCTGCTCACACGTTCTGGCGCAGGCCATCAAGAATCTTTATCCCGAAGCCAAACTTGCCATCGGTCCGTCCATCGCCGACGGATTCTATTATGACATTGATTTCGCCGAGCCCATTTCCGAAAATGATCTGCCGAAGATCGAAACGGAAATGAGAAAAATCGTGAAAGCAGCAGAAAGATTTGAATATTTCACGCTCACCAGAGAAGAGGCCCTCAAGTTTATGGAAGAGAAGGGGGAGCCGTACAAGGTAGAGCTCATCCATGATCTTCCCGAGGGAGAGCTGATCACATTCTTCCGTCAGGGCGATTTTACAGACCTCTGCGCAGGTCCTCACCTTCTGAATACAAAGGCGGTAGGAAAGGCCTTCAAACTGATGAGCCTGGCCGGAGCCTACTGGAGAGGTTCTGAGAAGAATAAGATGCTCACCCGTATCTACGGAACGGCATTTCTTACTAAAGAAGATCTGGAAGCTTATCTTACCATGCTCGAAGAGGCAAAGAAGCGTGACCACCGGAAACTCGGCAAAGAGCTCGGACTTTTCATGTTCTCCGATTTCGGCCCCGGATTCCCCTTCTTCCTTCCGAACGGCATGATCTTAAGGAACTGCCTGATGGAGTACTGGAGAAAGATCCACTACGCCAACGATTATGTGGAGATCTCCACTCCTGTGATCTTAAACCGTTCTCTCTGGGAGACTTCCGGTCACTGGGATCATTACAAAGAGAACATGTATACCACCATCATTGATGAAGAGGACTACGCCATCAAGCCCATGAACTGCCCCGGCTCCATCCTTGTCTATAAGAACGAGCCCCGTTCCTACCGGGATCTTCCTTTACGGTTCGCAGAGTGCGGTCTCGTACACCGGCATGAGAAAAAAGGCGAGCTCCACGGTCTCATGAGAGTAAGAAACTTCACCCAGGATGATGCGCATACCTTCATCAGAGACGATCAGATCACCGACGAGGTGACCGCAATCGCAAAGCTCTTCGACGAAGTGTACAACCTTTTCGGATTCAAGTATACGATCGAACTTTCCACAAGACCCGAGAACTCCATGGGATCGGATGAGGACTGGGAGAGAGCCGAGAACGGACTCCGTCTGGCACTGGAGACCAATCATCTTGACTATGTGATCAATGAAGGCGACGGCGCCTTCTACGGCCCGAAGCTCGATTTCCATCTTTCCGATGCCATCGGCAGAACCTGGCAGTGCGGAACCATACAGCTTGATTTCCAGCTTCCGCAGCGGTTTGAACTGGAGTATACCGGTCAGGACGGACTTCCGCACCGGCCGATCATGATCCACCGCGTGGTATTCGGTTCCGTAGAGCGTTTCATGGGCATCCTGATCGAGCATTTCGCAGGGAAGTTCCCGCTCTGGCTTGCTCCGGTACAGGCCAAGATCCTTCCCGTATCTGACAAGTATCTTGACTATGCGGAGAAGGTCAATGCGCAGTTTGCCGCTGCAGGACTCCGCGTGAAAGTGGACTCCCGTTCCGAGAAGCTCGGCTGGAAGATCCGTGAAGCGCAGAAAGAGAAAGTTCCCTATATGATCATTGTCGGTGAGAAGGACGAGGCGGAAGGAACCGTTTCCGTCAGAACCAGAGCCGGTATCGATGAGGGAGCCCTCAATCCCGAAGCATTCATCCAGAGAATGAAGCAGGAAGTGGAAGATAAGACCTATAACGGATAACGCAGTCAATGGAGAGGGTCTGTTCAGAAGAACAGGCCCTCTTTTTGGGCAGAAGAACGTGACAGGCACAAGCAGTATGGGTGTGGGAAAGAGGCTGCAGCAAAAAACAGTATTCTTTTTCAGCAGTCGGACGTATAATACTTATGAATCGATAATTCCGGAGGTAACTGGTATGGAAAACAAAAAAGATACGTTTAACGAGATTCCGGCTGTGATGGAACTTGCAGATAACACGTTAAAACAGGTAGCTGGAGGCGTTGACGGCCTTCTAAATGTTGACGTTGTCCCGACCGCACCTGACTCTTCTGTATACCCGAACAGACCACTTGAAACAAGAGAAGAACGATTGCATTTAATTGAGCGGTATATAAAACAAACGATAATAGAAGTTGAACCTGGAAGAATCATAACTATACCTTATGATGACGAAAGGTTGAACGTTGCCAAACCTATATCTATTAATCCATTGACTGATTCGACTCCGGAAATGCACACAACACGACTTGCCACTGAACAGCAGAATGTAGTACGCAACCAGAGATCATTTTAAGGGGAGATGTTTTTTGTGAAAACGAAGGAAGAACTGAACGAACTGAAAATTGAATATGAATCTCTGAACAGAAAGCTCGCTGAGCTTAGTGAGGAAGAGCTTGCACAGGTCTCCGGCGGCGCTCTCCCCGACGGCGGCAAGATTGTCTTTGGACAGTCCAGTTCTAAAACCAGTGGCATTGTTCCTGTCCCCAGTGGGCTTGACACCCATATAGAGGGTGGAGAGCATCGACGGTAAGGCGTAGATATTTCACATAGATAGGAGCAAACTCCATGAAAACCAAGGAAGAACTGAACGTCCTCAAAGAAGAGGTCGAAACCGTGAGCACAAAGCTGCATGAGCTGACGGAGGAAGAGCTTGCACTGGTCTCCATGAAAAAGGGTGAATTAGTAACTGAGCGCATACAGGCTTATTTACCGGAATTGCATTAAAGCTATTCATCTGCAAAATGAATGCACCTTCTATGGGCTTTTCACCACTTTTTAACTGTCAAAGGCAGGATCATATCACAGCTCCGGCCAAATCAACAATGCGATGCTGTTTTGGCCGCAGAATCACCCATGACTTCACAGAATATGCCATGCCGTCATGGTGACTATGACTTAATCCTTGAATAATGCGGCGGCGCATTCACGCGACTTTAGTCGTGTGAGGCTTCACTTTCGTGAACAAGAAGTGACTGAATGCAAAAGTTGTAATTATATGAAGAAAACAATTTTATTTATGGCGGCATTCATTCTGGGGCTGATTTTTTTCCTTATCGGAGGCCTGAAATATAAGATGAGCTATGCCAGGACTGAAGTGCTGACCTCTGCTTCGGAAAATGGAGTTTTCGAGATCACGGTTTATATGATCGGGGAACCTGATTTCCCATTCGGTGCAACCCACTGCCGGTTTGATTTGAAGGAAGGAAAGAAAACCATAACGAAGTACCGGTTTGAACTACACGATGACGGATGCAATGCGTCTCCGGGAAACTTTGAGATTACGTGGGAAGATGATGCAGTACTGATACATACAACGGCTTCCGAACAGGCGGATCAGTTTTACCGGCTGTATTATGACGGCAGGGCAGAAACCTGGCAGGAAGAATAAACCTGTAAAAGCATATGCCCGATCAGTAAATTATTAAGATTACAAAGAGAAGGAGTGACCGGAATAAAGAGAATCCTTCTATTAGTCAGTATCCTTTTCCGGCAGCCGAGCGTATAATATCTATGATTCTATGGTTCTGGAGGTAACCGATATGAAGATCGGAAAAGAGAAATTTACTGGGGAGCAGCTTATGAGAGAGTTAGAAGATGACAATCAGATGAATGAAGAGGAACTGAAACAGGTCTCCGGCGGCGACATAGAGATTACTTTTGATTTAATTATGCAATATATCAATGACGGTAATGAACGCATGGCAGCTGGTTATTTCAAGCTGGTTCAATATCGCCTCGCATCATCGGAAGCCTGCCTCATAAGGATGGCATTCCTGAGCAAATTCGGTTATCCGATTGACATGTTTGTCGAATAACAAACTCCGTTTTTTTCACTGGCATCCTTCTCACAGGCGATTTATTATATCGAAGGGGATTTATGCCATGAAGACTACGGAGGAAATAAGGATAATTACGCATAAGATATGGTGTTCGCCGGGGTTTCCTCAGCGTCCCACCCAATCGAGATAGCGAAAGAGCCGCAGCTTCCCCGCGGTAGTGCGGGAAAGGGGAGTAGTGCGGCCCGTAAAAAGCAGTATCCTTTTCCGGCAGCCGAGCGTATTAATTTATGAACCCATGATTCTTGAGGTAACCGGTATGAAGATCGGCAAAGAGATATTTAATAAGAATCAGGTCGTGAGAGAACTTACAGATGACAATCTGAATCAGGCAGCAGGCATAAAGCAGGAGCAGAAAATTTTAGCACATCTGAAACGACAGGAGGAGAAATAAATGCTGGACAATAATAGAATTGATGATGAAATTCTTGCAGAAGTAAATGGCGGTGCCGGTGACAGCGAAGGCACGATCGACATTCTGATCCGCGATCTGCACGGAAGGGAGTATCATTATACCTTGAATCCTGAAACAACAACGGTTTATGATCTGAAGCTGATGTGGACGGGAGAGGAGTTACACGTGCCTCTTGTGCGCTTAATCTACAAGGCAAAAGAAATGGATGATTCACGAACGCTCGCTTCTTATGAGATACCGAACGGAGCTACGATCCATCTTATATTCGGGAAGCATTGAAAATATTTCGCGCACCTGACGGTATGGAAAGGAGAAGACAATGAAAACGGCTGAAGAACTAAATGAACTGAGAATCGAATATGAAGCCCTGAGCGAGAAACTTTCGGCGCTTGATGAGGAAGAGTTAGAGCAGGTATGCGGAGGCCTTGCGCTTGGCCGCAGATTCAGATACTGGCCGCGACACAGCGGGGAGGCCGAAACGGTGAACCGGAACCCCGGGGAATTGAACGAAGAGGAGTTAGAGCAGGTAACAGGCGGTTTATCCCGGGTAAAACGTGAGTCGAGTCGCGATCACATTATTGTAGAAAGACGGAAAAGAGAGGAATTCAATACGCCGGGTCTGAAAAGAAAAAGAAGAGCGGAGGAGAGCCCCGAGGTGTAAGCGATTGCACCGCTCTTCAAGAAAAAAGCAATAGAAAACGGTCAAATAAAAGGAGGTCCCTTAGGAGACCTCCTGATTTTTACTTATACGGGTCATTGTTGCGTGTTCTTGACATGCAGTAGAGTACGGCCCCTGATTTTACCGACCATTGACATTCTTCACACCATCTTGCGTTAATTGTATAGTCCTGGGCGAGTTTCCAGTGGGAACATGAATTAAATGCAGTTGTAATTAAGGCGTACGGCCAGTCATCACTATAGGTCCTTCCGCCTACGCAGGAACTGCCGCCGGAAACATTATCCAGTTCCTCATCAGCGAGCTCACAGACGGCGGGGGAACTGCCCTTTTCCTGCTGGAGCAGAGCAAAAACACGTGCTGCTTCCTCCGGGGGGAGGGTGATACCGTTTTCCGCGGCAAGGGCAAGAAGCTCTTCCGCGGAGGCGGCGGCTTTTGCTTTTTCCATTACTTCATTATAGCCAATCATTGCTGTTTCTCCTTTCCTGAATCATGCTGTTATGAGCATGCCTGATATTTTATACGACGATTCCGTCAAAACGGACAACGGAATTCTTACTATGTATCATAAAGCAAAAGAGTCTAAAAGGCAAGAAAACATTTCCGGGATTACGAAATGAAAGACGGCTCATTTCCCGTTGGATATTTCTTCGCGGGCTGCTTCTTTATGAAAAGTAAATTTGCACAAAACGAGTGGTGAATATTTGTGAATAATCACAGATATTCACTATTTCTTTTTTGCCCGCAATTTGTTAAACTACAGACAGATGCAATTTGCCAGTATAGTCACGGATATCAGTAAAGGGGTCCGTGAGTTTCTACCGTGAAGCCCTTAATTCACGACTATTGGTTAAGATAAACAGAAGTTTATCATCAATAGTGATATTGGCAGAAGCAGGCGTTCGCTTGCTTTTTTGTTTTTACTCATGATGACGGAGGAGATCAAATGAGAAAATTAGTGTCAATGTTACTCGCAATCGTAATGATTTGCTCACTCGCAGCCTGTGGAGCAGCTGAGCCCGCAGCTACCGAGGCCGCAGCTGCCGAAGCTGCTGCTACCGAGGCCGCAACAGAAGCCAAGAAGGATCTTACCGTAGGATTCATTTTCCTTCACGATGAGAACTCTACCTATGACCGCAACTTCATGGAAGGTGCAAAGGCTGCCTGCGAAGCCAAGGGCGTTACCTACCTTGAGAAGGTTGGCGTTCCGGAGACCAGTGAGTGCTATGAAGCAGCTGCTGACCTTGTAGACCACGGCGCTGACATCGTGTTCGCCGATTCTTTCGGCCACGAGTCCTTCATCCTTCAGGCTGCCAAGGAATTCCCGAACGTAGAATTCGCACACGCAACCGGAACCATGGCTCATACCGAGAACCTTCCCAACTTCCACAACGCATTCGCCAACATTTACGAGGGACGTTACCTTGCAGGTGTTGCTGCAGGATTAAAGCTTAAGGAACTCGTTGCAGAAGGCAAGGAGCCCAAGGTTGGTTATGTAGGCGCTTTCACTTATGCAGAAGTTATTTCCGGTTACACCTCATGGTTCCTCGGCGTTCGCTCTATCGTTCCCGAAGCTACCATGGAAGTTCAGTTCACCGGTTCCTGGTATGACGAGGCTCTTGAGAAGGAAGCCGCTCAGACTCTGATCAACAACGGCGCCGTTCTTCTTTCTCAGCATGCAGACTCCATGGGAGCTCCCACTGCCTGCGAAGAAGCCGGTATCCCCGATGTATTCTATAACGGATCCACTCTTGCAGCATGCCCCAACACCTTCATCGTTTCTTCCAGAATTGACTGGCAGCCCTACTTCGAGTATCTGATCGACTGCAAGCTTGCCGGCAAGGCTATCGATGCTGACTGGTGCGGAACCATCGCTACCGGTTCTGTAGTACTTACCGATGTGAACGAGAACGTTGCAGCAGCAGGCACCAAGGAAGCTCTGGAAGAGGCTAAGGCACAGCTCGTTGCCGGTTCTCTCCATGTATTCAATACTGATAACTTCACCGTAGAAGGAAAGAAGCTTGACAGCTACATGGCTGACGTTGATACCGACGAAGCTTACACTCCCGACACAGAAGTAGTTAAGGATGGATATTTCCACGAGTCCGAGTATCGTTCCGCTCCTTACTTCGATGTAATGATCGACGGTATCACCACTCTGAACGCAATGTTCTAATCTGAAAAAGATAGCAAAAGGCGGGATAATTCTTATCCCGCCTTATCTTGTTCTAAAGCGTAAAAATCATTTGCGGAGGTCCTTATGCAAGCTCCTGCCATAGAACTTAAAGACATCACGAAGACATTCGGCGCAAAAGTCATTGCGAATAAGAATGTCTGTCTCACGGTGAATTACGGTGAGATCCTCTCCATCCTCGGAGAGAACGGAAGCGGAAAAACCACGCTTCTCAACATGATTTCCGGAATCTATTATCCTGATTCCGGTCATATCTATGTCAACGGAGAAGAAGTTTCCATCACTTCCCCGAGCGACGCCTTCAAGTATAAGATCGGTATGATCCATCAGCATTTCAAACTGGTGGACGTGTTTACCGCTACGGAAAACATCATTCTCGGCCTTGAGGATGAAGGAAAATATGATGTGAAAGCCGCTTCCGGAAAGGTACGGGAGATTGCAGCCCAGTACGGCTTTGACATTGACCCTGATAAAAAAGTCTATGAGATGTCTGTTTCCGAGAAGCAGACAGTTGAAATTATAAAGGTACTGTATCGCGGCGCGGATATTCTGATGCTCGATGAACCCACGGCCGTGCTCACACCGCAGGAGACACGAAAGCTCTTTGCCGTGCTCCACAAGATGAAAGAGAGCGGAAAAGCAATTGTCATCATCACCCACAAGCTGCACGAGGTACTGGATATCTCCGACAAGGTGGCCGTGCTCCGGAAAGGTGAGTACATCGGCACCGTGAATACGAAGGAGACCAACGAATCCCAGCTGACAGAAATGATGGTGGGAAAATCCGTGAGCCTGAATATCGATCGCTCCGATCCGGTCAATCCGGAAGACCGGCTGATCGTGGCCCACATGAACTGCTTAAACCACGAGGGTTTCAAGGTCCTCGATAACGTCACCTTCACCGCAAGATCCGGCGAGATCCTCGGCATCGCAGGCATCGCAGGGTCCGGCCAGAGAGAACTCCTGGAAACCATCGCCGGCCTTCAGCCTCTCGTTTCCGGCGGCGTACAGTATATTGAACCGGGTACCGGAAGAATTGAGTTCTTACGGGACAAGACCCCTCTTCAGATCCGGGAGATGGGAATCCGGCTTTCCTTTGTCCCCGAGGATCGTCTCGGCATGGGACTTGTCGGGAGCATGGGTACCGTGGACAATATGATGCTCCGTTCGTACCGGAAGGGAGCTGGTGCCTTCCTGTATAAGAAGGAACCGAAATCTCTTGCGGAAAGGATTATTAAGGATCTTGAGGTCGTAACACCAAATGAGAACACTCCGGTCCGCCGTCTTTCGGGCGGAAATGTACAGAAGGTTCTTGTGGGACGTGAGATCGCATCTTCACCGTCAGTGCTCATGACGGCTTACGCGGTGCGCGGACTTGATATTAACACATCGTATATGATATACAACCTTCTCAATAAAGAAAAGGAAAACGGAACTGCGGTAGTTTTCGTCGGTGAAGACCTTGACGTGCTTCT
>JAZUHZ010000254.1:0-7013 GCA_045642005.1 Candidatus Avilachnospira sp. | reverse complement strand
CGACCGCCTTGCCGTTGACACCGTAGTTTTCGGCACTGTCCGCCGACCGACGCACCGATGCCATCGACTCATCGCTCAGGAGGGAGGCATCAAAACAGCTGCGAATGGTCTCCTCATAGGAGGTGACAAGACCGTTTGCTTTTCCGAGATCAACAAGTGCCAGGGTTGCCGCCTTCTCCAGCCCGATTTCCGCGCAGCCTTCATAGAACGCGTCACAGACAGCCTTTCCAAGCATTTCCACCGAAACATTTTCCGCGCCGGAAAGTGCTTCGCAGAGCCCGCGGTAATTCCATCCGCACACCGGCTCCAGCTGCTGCGAACCGATCATGTACCCGGCATACGGGGCACAGGCGGTAAACGTATCCAGGGTGGACATCAGGCAGGCATCAAAGCCGATGAGATCCAGTTTTCCGACCGTCCCGTCCTCGCGGGTCAGCGCTTTGCCGAGAGCCTCCGAAAGCTCCGGAAGAGAGATGGAATCGTCGCGGTAGTTCTTATCATAGGCCACTCCGCCAAGCGTTCCCCCGCCGTGATCCCATAAAACCAGAGCCGTATGTTTCGCCGGGTGTTCCCGGATACAAAAGGAAAGAAAATCCGAAAGCGTTTCCGGATCTCCCATGTTTTTCTGTTCCAGTTCCGCGATCTCCGTAAGACTTCCGCCGCTGACGGAATACCGGCAGATCTTTTCGGGACTGACTTTTCTGTTTTTCCACTCTCTGGAACCGCCGGTCTCCAGCACCACCTTCACGTTTTCCGGGAGACCTGCGGACAGCAGTTCCCCGATATCCTCTGAAGCCGCCTGAAAATTCTCTTCCAGATCGGATCCGCAGACATACCAGTAGACCGCCCATTCCGTTTCTGCTGCCGGCAGACCCGACGCCCTGGAAACGGCAGGCGCCGCCGCAGTGACCGCGGCGGCTGCCGTAACGGAAACCAGTGTGATCTTCGCTGACTTTTTCATATCAGTTGGCAAAAAGCTGTGCCCAGTAGACGGTTCCGCCCGAGGTATAGCAGCCTACACCGATCCTCGTGAACTGTCCGCCGAGAATATTGGCCCGGTGACCTTCCGATGCCATCCAGCTGGCCACGATTTCGGGAGCACTGGTGCTCCAGCCCATTCCTACGTTCTCACCGGTACACATCCAGGGGATCTGCAGATCGTCAAAGATCGAGAAGCAGCTGCGGCCGTCCGGACGCGAATGGGAGAACATCTGCTTCTGCTCGCTGGCCCGGATCTCGGCACCGGCCATCATGGTCTCATCGATCGCAAGGGCACCGAGTCCTGCTTTGGCACGTTCCGCATTCACAAGCCGTACCACTTCCTCTTCCTTATCCCGGAGATATCCCTCTCCCGGGGCTTTGGAGCCGTCTGCCCGGGCATCTTTTTCTGCCTTCTCCGCATACTCTTCCCAGCCCTTTTCCGCCTCACTGAGGACGGATTCCGCCTCGTTCTGGTTTGCGGTGACGGCGTCTCCGGTAAATACCTTGTTCATGTCGAGTTCCGCTTCTTTTTTGGCGCAGGCAGCGCACAATACTGCGAGCATGCTCACCAGAAGAAGCTTCGTGATCAGTTTCTTCATACTCCATTCTCCTTCTCAGTTCGTTCTTAAAGCATTGCGTTGTAAATATCTCTTTTGGAAAGCCCGCGGTCTTTGGCCACGGCTTTCATGGCTTCCTTTTTGTCCATTCCCTTCGCCAGATAGCGTTCCATGTGCTCTTCGAGGCTCATTTCCGAGAATTCCTGTTCTTTTTCGGCCTTCACTTCTGTTTCTGGCTTTCCCGCGATCACGAGAACATATTCACCGCGAGGCGGGAGGTCACAGGCCTCGCCGAGCGTTGTATGGATGATCTCCTCATATACTTTGGTGAGTTCCCGGCAGAGTGTCACCGGACGCTCCGGGCCTAAAACAGCGGAAAGATCTTTGAGCGTTTCCTTTAAGTGATGCGGCGCCTCATAAAGCACCATCGTCTCCGTCTGTCCGGAAAGACGCATAAGCTCTTCGCCCCGCTCTTTTTTCTGTTTCTTTGCCGGGAGAAACCCTTCAAAGAAAAAGTGACGTGTCGGGAGGCCGGAAAGCGTCAGGGCCGTGATCACGGCCGAAGCTCCGGGCAAAGATGTCACCGGGATTCCCTCTTCAATGCACCGCTTTACCAGTACCTCTCCGGGATCGGAGATACAGGGAGTGCCCGCATCAGTGATCACGGCAATATTCTGACCCTCTTTCAGTTTGAGAATCAGCTCCTCCGCCTTTTCGTATTTGTTATGCTCATGATAACTCGTCATGGGCGTACTGATGCCGAAGCGGTTCAGGATTTTCAGGGAATTCCGGGTATCCTCCGCCGCGATCAGGTCCACTTCTTTTAAGGTATCCACCACCCGGGGCGTGATATCCCCGAGGTTTCCGATCGGGGTGGCACAGATATACAGTTTTCCGATGGGGTTAATATCCATAAATCGTATAAATCTCCTCCGCGTACTGTCCCGGCGCGGTATATACAATCAGGGGCTTTTCGATCCGGCATTCCGCGCCGGCACCTTTTCTTGCCTCGATGAGGACCATGTTGGCCTCCTTGTCCGCAAAGGGATGGACAAACCGCATCCTTTTGGGTTCGAGCTTGGCCGCCCGAAGCTCCGTGATGATCTCGGGAAGCCGTAAAGGACGGTGTACCATGTAGAAACGGCCGCCGGAATTTACAAGACGTGCGGCCGCCTGACAAATCTCCCGCAGCGTGCAGGCCACTTCATGGCGGGCAACCGCCTTCGTATCCTCGGGATTTGTGAGACCGTGACGGGTCTTCATATAGGGAGGATTCGAAGTCACGACATCAAAAGATCCCGGTTCAAACGGAAGTTTTCCGGTAAGAATGTCCCGGAGGTCTCCTTCTTCGATGGCAACATGCTCTCCGATCCCGTTCATCTGCACGGAACGCCTCGCCATTTCCGCCATTTCGGGCTGGATCTCGAGGCCGGTGAAATGAGCGCCTTCTGTCTTTCCGTAGAGAAGGATCGGGATGATGCCCGTACCGGTGCCGAGATCGATCACGGTCTCGCCTTTTCTGACGGCGGCAAATCCGGACAGAAGCACCGCATCCATGCCGAAGCAGAACTTTTCCTTATTCTGTATGATCTTAAGACCGTTTCGTTCGAGGTCGTCAATACGCTCGCCGGGATATAGCTTTACTTCGTTCATAATACAAGGTGTCATGATGAGTGTGAAACAGTGCCCTCCGTGAAACAGCTCCGCCGGAAACAAGGAGTCATGATGTGCGTGAAACAGTGTCATCCGTGAAACAGCTCCGCCGGAAACAAGGAGTTATGATGAGTGTGAAACAGTGCGGTTCGTGAAACAGCTCCGCCGTTTCACGGAGCGCACCGTTTCACACTCATCATGTTATTGTTATTTCTGCTGCCGGTTTCTGTCGCGGCGCTTTGTCTTAACATGCAGGTCCCCGGCGGGGAATTCGCGGATCTCCCGCTCGTCTCCGGGAAGCTCCACGATCACTTTCACCAGCTGCTTTAAAATACTGACGGAATGCACCTCTCCGGTGGAGCCGTCTCTGGCCTCAACAATGTCGCCGACCGACGGGAGTTTGCGGTTCAGTTCCTCGTAAACATCCTCTTCATTGGCGAGGCAGCACATCAGCCTTCCGCAGACACCGGAGATCTTCACGGGATTTAAGGAAAGATTCTGTTCCTTCGCCATCTTGATGGAAACCGGAGCAAAATCACTTAAAAACGTCGCACAGCATAAGGGACGTCCGCAGGACCCGAGCCCTCCTAAGATCTTGGTCTCGTCCCGCACACCGACCTGCCTCAGCTCGATTCTCGTGCGGAATACCCCGGCCAGATCTTTTACAAGCTCCCGGAAATCCACCCTTCCGTCTGCCGTGAAATAAAAGAGGATCTTGGAATTATCGAAGGTGTATTCGCAGTAAATGAGCTTCATGTCCAGCTCATGTTTTGAAATTTTCTCCTTGCAGATCCGGAACGCCTCTTTTTCATTTTCCCGGTTTTCCGCCTCATGGGCCGTATCCTCTTCGGTGGCCGTACGGAGAATCTCCTTTAAGGGCTGCACCACCGTCTCATCTTCCACTTCATGGGGGCCTTCAAAGACCTCCCCGTACTCGATCCCGCGAGCCGTTTCCACGATCACG
The DNA here is from genome assembly GCA_045642005.1 of Candidatus Avilachnospira sp. Classification (GTDB taxonomy): domain Bacteria; phylum Bacillota; class Clostridia; order Lachnospirales; family Lachnospiraceae; genus Avilachnospira. The sequence continues at coordinate 2,858 of JAZUHZ010000254.1, read as the reverse complement.
TGGTCTCCCTTTCTGATCGAAAGCTTTCCGGGTGCGAAATAATATACTTTTCCCGCGTGCCTGAAACGCACGCCGCAAACTGTTGCCATAAATTACCTTGTTTCCTTCATTTTTAATAGTAAAAGCTCAATCGTGAGCTCTTTATTCACATTGGCCGTGATTCTTTTTCCCGCCAGTCCGATCTCCGAAAGAAGAAGTGATACTCCTTCCGCGCTCACAGAAGACGACTCCCTCCGGAGCGCGCCTTTTTCATCCTGAAAGGTCAGCCCCGAAGTGACTCCGGAAAGCTTCACCATGAGTACGTCCCGGTACCAGAGCGATAAAAGCGCAAAAAAATCCCTGAGGGAAGCGGGTTCTTCCGCCAGATTTTTTGCCGCCTCAAAGATGGCTCCTGCATCCATGGACCGCACATTCCGGCAGAGATTGACCGTATTTTTATAAAGAATCCCGAAGGTCTCATCCGAACAGAGCGTGGCTGCAAGTCCGGGGTTTCCCTTTGCAAAAGCCGTACAGACCTCCGCCTTTTCCTTCGGCACACCGTATTCCGTTTCCAGGAAGGAAAGGATCTCCGCGTCCGGAACCGGCTCAAGCCTCAGCTTCACGCAGCGGGAACGGACCGTATCCAAAAGCGCCTTTTCATCGGCCGCAAGAAGCAGAATGGTCACATACTGCGGGGGCTCCTCGAGTGATTTCAGAAGAGCGTTCTGCGCCTGGGGGGCCATTTTTTCCGCTTCATCCACGATGTAGAACTTGCGTTTTCCCTCATAGGGCTTCACGGTCACCGTATCTAGAAGCTGTTCCCGGATCTCATCGACCTTAATGATCTCCGGCTTCTCATGGAGCACCGGAAGAATATCCGGATGATTGCCCGAAAGAACCTTCCGGCAGGCGGGACAGGTAAGACAGGGCTCCCCGTTTTCCGGCCTCTGGCAGAAGGCATACAGACACATCTGCCGGGCCAGACTCTTTTTTCCGATTCCCTTTTCCCCGGTCAGAAGATAGGCATGCGAGAGATTTCCGCCGAGAACGTCCTTTCTGATAAGGCTTATAAGTCTCTCATTCCCGAGCATCATTCATCTCCCCGAGAATCTCTCTGACACACGCTTCGAGGTCATCATTCCGGTATCGTTTTCCGATTCCGGCCTCCGCCAGTTTTTCCTCCGAAAAATCCTCGCAGTCCGCAAGAACACGCCGGCACATTTCCCGGTACTGGGGAACTGCCTGCTCTTTTTCCCTCCGGATCGCACGCAGAAGCCGCTCTCCGTCCTCCACTTCAATATAGACGGGTATCACGGCCTCTCTTCCGAAATACTCCGAAAGAGCCCGGTAGGATTCGAGGGTTGCCGGCATGAGATAACTGGCCGCCCCGGTATCGATCTGTCCGTCATCCAGGGTGGCATAGGTCCAGGGCCCTTTCACCGTCTCATAGGTACGGCTTTCAATGAGCTTTCCCTGTCTGCGGGCCTCCTCAATGACCGGGCTGTCCACGAAATGATAGGTGACCCCGTCGGTTTCTCCCGCTCTCATGGGGCGGGTGGAATACATCACATATTCCCTGAGATCCGGCCGGGCCTTAAGGATCCTTTGATATACGGTATCTTTTCCCGATGCCGATTTTCCCATCACACAATAAATCTTTCCCATTACGGCGCCAATCCTATCCCGGCCTCCCCGGACACGAGTCCCGGTCCTGTCGGTCCTGCCGGATCCGTCTGTTTGATCTGATACTCCGGAGATATCCCCGTCTCCACATGATAGCTTGCGGGACCCGATGCCGCCGGTGTCTCCTCCGGCGGTGCCGCCTGACTGACCGGCTCCGGAGTCCGCCCGAGGGCAAGACCCGTCAGTTCATAGACATCCAGCGCTTCGGTAAAGGATTTGCCGTCCGGGTATGTTTCCTTCACATACACCCGGCCTTCGGCAAAACCGAGGATCTTCATGGAAGATGCTCCCCGGTCGCCGCCGGTCAGCATGTCCACATATCCGTCCAGAGACGAACAGGCGGCATAACAGGATCCGTCCGGATAAGTATATTCCATATAGAGGTAGTTATCATTCGGATTATGATAGATATTCTTCACGCTTCCGGCAAATTCCCCGGAGATCATCTCCTCAATGCCTTCTTCGTCCGTTCGGATGATCACGCTCCGCTCCGTGCCGAAAACCTCTCCGGTTTTGACACTGTAGGTATAGCTTCCGACTTTTACGGATTTCTGTTCGCCGCTCCCGAGGATCTCCCCGTCCGGTCCGAGCCGGTAGGAGAATCCCAGCACATGGAAGGCCTCGCTTTCTTTGGTCACCGGATACCCGGAGGCAGTCCTTAAATAGAGCTTCCCGTCGGAAAGCTCGGTCATATATTCCATATCCTCCGTGAAGGTAACCGGCGTATTGTCCTCCGTAAATTCCGACAGGTCGGCTTTCAGAAGATGTCCTTCCTTACTGAACCAGAGAGAGGTCTTCCCTTCAGGATCAGAAAAGACGATAAACCCGTCCACATCCTCCGTGTAGATCTCACGCTTTTCGTCTCCGGGTTTCATGCGGAAAAGTTTTCCGCAGAGAAGGGACTCCATCTCATCGGGATCGGAGACGGCCGGCAGCCAGTAGACGGTGCCGCCCGCGATCTGCATGGTTCCGGGCATCGTATACTGCGGATTGCCGCTTCCTCCGAGAATATGGGACATGGTATCGGCGGCTTTTTTATAGATGATCTCGGAAAAACGACCGAATTTCCGGTCCTCCTTCAGATACGCCATCAGAAGGTTGTCCTTCGTAAGTCCGGGGTACTCCGCCAGATAGTCGGTGTAGGGTTCCTGATACCCGGGATCCACCGTGATATTCTCGAGGGCTCCGTCTTTCCC
>JAZUHZ010000253.1:0-10906 GCA_045642005.1 Candidatus Avilachnospira sp. | reverse complement strand
GCCATGTGGTTTCATGTCCGCCATGTGGTTTCACACCCGCCATGTGGTTTCATGTCCGCCATGTGGGTATACAGAAAAACCGCTTGTGTAATCCGGCGTTTCAGGTATAATCATTGAGAGATAACCATTCAGCACCCCGTGGCCTGATCCATCTGCATGCAGGCATGCGCCCGGTCGAACCATATGGTTCTGAATAGTTCACGAAATAATTGTGAGGTACGGTTTTGAAGAATAAAGATATCGGCACGGTTCTCTCTGTCGGAGTATCGCTGAATTCAGAAAACAATATGAACACGCTTTACGAAAAAGCAACCGATGCGCTGGCGAAACTGACCGGAAGCCACACCGTGGTGTTTTATCAGAAAACCGGCAGCCGTCTGACCCCGAAAGCCGTGGTCTGCTCAGAAAAGAAACTTTCCGGCTCCTCGCTTTCCTCCATCGGACTTAAAAACGGATCCCTTTACGAAAAAGCGCTCTGCGGACAGGACCCCTTCCTGGTCCGGGGATCCGAAGCGGGACTTTCGGAGGAAGACCTTTTGCCGCTTTCTTCCATTTCCGAAATCACGGGCCTTTCGTTCGGAACCGCCATTCTGATGCCGTTTCGGAAACCGGATGCCGAATCCGTCGGTCTTTTCGTGCTGCTTGGAAACAAAATCTATCAGGAGGATGACCTCGTTGCGGTACGTTTTCTCGCATCACAGACCGTCTCTGCGGCCAACGGCTTAAAGAACATCAAAGATACCCAGCTCATTTTCCTCAGCTTTGTGGAAACCATGATCTCCGCTATTGAAACGCTCACTCCCTATAATGCCAACCATACCCGGAACATGGTCACCTACGGTGTAAATTTTATCCTGTATCTGAAAAACACCCCATACGCACTGTCCGACAGAGCCGGAAAAGAACTGATCATGAGTATCTGGTTCCATGATATCGGAAAGCTCTGCACGCCGGTGGATATCATGAACAAAAACACCCGGCTCTGGCCGATCCAGAAAGCGGAAATCCGGCACAGAATGGAGGTGTTTGGCTTAAAGGCGCGTCTTCAGAAAGCGGAAGGGAAGATTTCAGAGGAAGATACAGAGAAGATTCTTGAACAGACAGAAGAGCTGCTTCATTTTGTGGAAACAGCAGACACTGCCGTTGTCAGTGACCGTGAGGAAAAGCTTGCCCGGTTCGGGGCGCTTAAGTTTACGGACGAGGACGGCACGGAACTTTCCTACCTTACGGAGGAGGAGATTCATCAGCTTGCCGTAAAATACCGTACCCTCACGGATGAAGAGTTTGAGATCATGCGGAACCATGTGGTGCAGACGGAAAAACTTCTCTCCTCCATGTATCTCCCGGAGGAAATGCCGGATGTCAAGGACTGGGCCAGCGCCCATCATGAACTCTTAAACGGCAAAGGATACCCGAAGCATCTCACCGCGGAACAGATCCCGAAGGAAGTGCGCATCCTGACGATTCTTGACATTTTCGAAGCGCTCACCGCCAGAGACCGGGACTATAAAAAGCCGATGACCCCGGAAGAAGCCGTCGCCCACCTTCACAAAATCGCAGGATTCGGAGAGGTGGACGAAACACTTGTCACGCTTTTTGAAGAGAGCCGGGCATGGGAATAAGCTTTGCATATTCCTTCATATACCGGTACATCCGGATGGTATAGTCCGTAAACTGGACACCGAGCTGTTCTTTATAAACACCCCAGAGCGCCCAGAGGAGACCGCCGAGCGCCATATAGGCGTGGATCACCGAAAGCTCCTCTGCCCGAGGCTCCCGTCCGAAATAGAGAAAAGCAAGGTCTTCTGCCTCCTTTTCGGTCATAAAACTGTAGATTGCGCACATGGCGATATCGATCAGCGGATCGGCCATGCCCGCATATTCCCAGTCAATAAGCCGGAGCGCTCCGTCCCCGGTAAAAATAAAATTATCCGCAACGGAATCAATATGGCACAGCGCCTCCGGCCGTTTCTTCTGCGAAAGCCAGGATATAACTGCATCCGCCTGCGCCCGGACCGCCCGGTAATCATGAAACGGGATTTCCTCCACAAGTCCTTCATAATACCGTATTCTTTCCGCAATATCAAAACGATGGGATACTTTCACGCCGGATTCATGCATGGACCGCAACAGCTCCATGCATTTTTTCATGTCCTCCCGGGACCGCGGCCGGGCGTTCCGGGACCCTTCATAAAACCGGGAGATCTTATACCCGTTTTCGGGATCGAAGTAGATGATCTCCTCTGTAATCCCCAAGGGACGAACGGCATCGTAAACCGCTTTTTCCTCCTGCCGGCTGATAAGTTTTCCGGTTCCCTCTCCCGGAATCCTGCAGATGTAGGAATTTCCTTTGATCTCAAACAGCCAGGAATTATTGGTCATGCCGGCTTTCAGGCACCGGATCCGCCGGATCTCCGATTCCGGAACGGAAAAGACGCGGCCCACAAGCTGCATCGCGAAGGAGCCGGAATCATTCTCATATTTCGGATCAAACTGTCTCAGCTCTTCCAGATTCTCAAACTCGTAAATGATCCCGTTTTCTTTCCGGTTGATGTAAATCTCGGGTGCCTTGATCTTTTCAATCTCCCGGGTCTTTCCGAAGAAAGCTATCAGGCGTTTTTTGGCCCGTCCGGAGAGCATTTCCATCAGAGCATGCTCCCAGTAATAGTTTTCCGTCCCGGGCATCGCATAGTACCGTTCGAGCACGGGCAGGAACTCTTCCGAAAACTCTCTGGAAAAATAGGCCGGTCCGTACATATAATCACAGTCCGTGCCGCCCGGGTATGTATCCCGGATCCGTCCCTTGGCATCGGTTTCGAGCACCCATTCGGACGTCGGGCCGTCGGAATGCTGCGCCGCATACCAGGCGCAGGGTTCATAGGCGTGATAGAGATTTTCTCTCATCCAGTTGTCCGAACTCAGAATATAGGTGTTCGCTCCGCGGAGTACCTCCCGGGCATGCCACAGGCTTGCCAGCGTGTTCTTGTCGCTGAATTCCGGATTATAGAGGAGCTTCACTCCGAATTTATCGGTCAGATACTCAAAACGCTCCTTCATGTATCCGACGATCACCGTGATCTCCGTCACCCCCGCCTCGTGGAGCTGACGGATCTGCCGCTCGATCATCGGTTCTCCGAAGACCTCCAGGAGTCCTTTCGGTGTTTCAAGCGTCAGCGGGACAAACCGGGAACCGAATCCCGCCGCCATAATGACAGCCCTCTCTGTCCGGAACGGTCTAAGGTATTCCTTTCCCGCTTCGGTTACGGAACACCCGCCCTCCGGAAGCATTTCGAGAAGTCCTTCCGCTTTTAACTTTCTGAGTTCTCCGTTAACAGTACCGAGAGCTGTGCCCAGATTACGGCACAGCTCTCTCTGTGTAACATTCTGATTTTGCAACAGCTGTCGCAGAACAAGTACTTTACGATTCATGAAACATTAAAACCTGTGGCCTCCGCCACCTCCGGTATGATTTCCTCCTCCCTGGGAGGGACGCATGGTTGACTGACCGCCGCCAAAGGAAGGCCCGCTGCCGGAATTCTTCATCAGGTCGGGTGCCTGCGCCCGCGGGATGAACGTCCTCTTGATCTGCTTATCCATAAGCACTGCCGCCGGAGCCGCCGCATAGGAATAATTGGCAGTGGCGCGATAAGCTTTGGAAACACCTTCGGCAAGCCGTTTTTCCGCCTCCATGGCATACTGGCTCTGCACGCGTTTTACCGGAGCGATGGCAATCCCCGCACTTCCGAGAAGAGAGACAATGATCTGCCACAGCTTTAAGAAGGGCTTCTTCCCTTCAGGATATGCCGGATCGATCTCACCGGTCACCGTGTTATAGTTATACTGGTTCTGCTGAACGCCCTGGGCATAAAGATCGGAAATGCTTCCGGTATACCGCTCAAAGGCTCCGTAGAAATCCCTGTTCTGCATAAGCGGCCACACGCCGCCGTTATGCGTATCCATGATCTGGGTGATGGCGTCGTCGGTAAAATACCGCATGGCCTCTCCCTCTCCTACGATCCACGGACCCCAGTTCGTATCCACAACAAAAATACTTCCGTTCCGGATGCCTGCTGTATTCATCAGAGAATCCGCATACACATCCATCTCCTCGTCACTGGCGTCACTGCTTAAACAGGCCGAGGTCACGATGAGCGCCGGCTGTCCGTAGGACGCCTCAAACTGCTGGAGTTTTCCCTGGATCTCCGCCTCCTGTTCGGGAGTGAGAAGGTCCGCGGCATCAAAAATACGCACGCCGTCTGCCACGTATCCCCGGAACGCCGCATCGTCCATAAACGGCACGGTCCCTGCAAAAGCTGTCATCGCCACGACTGCCATAAGACACAGAGCGACGATTCCTGTGATGATCTTTTTCATAGCCGCACCTCCTTACCCTAAGAAATGGAACAGCGCGAGAAGCACTGCTGCCGCCGGAATAAATGTCTTAATGAACAGGGAGATGAGTTTGTTCTTTTCCACGGGCAGCTCGCCGACGGTCTTTCCGGAGTCTCCGTTGATGGAGAAGTAATACATCTTGCCGTCACGCCCTTTATATGTCAGCGTCCATACCGGCATGAGCACATATTTCCAGTCCTCATTCAATACCCGTACACTGGCTTCGGTCACTTCCGTACGGTTGAACCGTGCATCATGCATTCCCGCCATGAGGCTCTGTTTGGCATATTCCTCCACCTCTTTCTTCACCTCGGGCTCGAGCTTTGTCTTATCGATATCCCTTGCCTCGGAAAGATAACCGGACAGGTAGCCGTACTCAAACGGACGCATCTTTTCATAATCAAAAGGCGCCACACTCTCGCAGAGCACTTTGGAAGCCTTGCCGAGCGCGATCCGGGAGATATTGTTCACCGGCATGTCGCCGGATTTGGAGAAGGTATAGATAGAAGTCTCGGTGCACTGGGTATCCCCGTTGGAACCCGGCTCCATCCAGACTCTGTCCACATATCCTTTTCCCCTGGCGCTTCCGTGAATTTTTGCATTATAGATCCAGTACGGGAAGTACACGCCGGAAAGAAGCTCCACCTGGGCATCGGAATAGAAATCCTTCGGGATATATTTGTGATTTCCCACCCATTGCTTAAAAATCTCTTTTGCCTTTTTGTTGTCGATGGCAAAGGGGATAATCGCATCCGGATGGAACTCGTTTTTCAGATTGTCCTGCAGAACGATCGGATTGTGGCAATAGTAGCACACCGAAGATGCGGTCGTCTCACTGGTGATCACCTCGGCGCCGCAGGAGGGACAGCTGTAGACCCGGACCCTGGAACCGTCATCTTTGACTTCTGTCTTATAGGTGGCCTGCGCCTCTTCCTTTGCGACATCCTTTCCTTCGGTCTCAGCCGGTTTCAGCGCATCCAACTGTTCCTGGGTATATTTTGAACGGCAGTACTCACAGAAGTAGCACTGTTTTTCGGCATCCCATTTTAAGGGGCCGCCGCAGGCAGAACATTTATAACTGATTGCTGCCATTATGATATCCTTTCTTTAGAAAACAAGTCTGCAGGCGAAGCCTGCAGACTTTCATTATCCCACGGGTTCAGTTACATCTGGGGCTTCTGGGTTCCGCACTTGGCGCAGAAATTTCCGTCATTCTGAGCACCGCATTTGGGGCAGAACCAGGTTCCGGCTGCCTGTGCGGGTGCTTCGGGCTTCTTTGTTCCGCACTTGGAACAGAAGTTGCCGGTTGCCTGTGCGCCGCATTTCGGGCAGGTCCATGCACCGGCCTGTGCCTGTGCTGCCTGCGCCTGCTGCTGCATCTGCATCTGCTGCGCGTTGGTCTGTGAGAAAGCTCCGAGACCGCCCATCGCATTTAATCCCATGCCGACTCCCATGAAAGCCTGGCCTGCGCCGTTCTCGTTCTCGCCGGCTGACTTGATGCCCTGTGCGATCGTGGTCTGCACATACGTCTCGCGAAGACCGGGATCGTTGAGCATCGCGGCCTGGTTTCTCATGTTGATGAGCTGCTGAGACTCGTCGGTGTAGCTTACGCTGCTTACGGCCACATGATCGATCTCAAATCCACGGGACTGGTTCCAGTCCTCATCGAGGCAGGTCTGCATGTGCTTACTGAGCTCGACGGTCTTTGAGGGAAGGAAGGAGATCCGGATTCCCTCTGCGCTCATTCCGTTCAGCGCTGCGGAGAATCCCTGAAGGAACTCTGCCAGATACTGATCGTTGACATCGTCAACTGTTACATAGTCCTTGTTCTTCGGGATCACCTGCTGCCAGAACAGAAGCGGGTTGGTGACTTTGATGGAATAGGAACCGAAGCTCTTTACAAAAAGCTCTGCGTTATAGAACACGTCGAAATAGTTGAGGGGATTGGGGGTGCCGAACTTGATTCCCTTGATCTCCTGAAGATTGATGAAGAATACCTCCTGCTTCTGGGGGTTGGTTCCGCCATACTGGATACGGCCGAATACATCCTTTAAGGTATCCTTGAACTGTCCGTTGAAGAGAGAGGGAGCGCTGGAGCCGTTTACTGTGTAGTAGCCTTCTTCCGCCGTATAATCAACCACTTTACCACCGTCAACAACCATCATGAACTGGTTGGGCAGTACATGAACTACGGAACCGTTTGTTACAATATCTGAAGAACCTTTTTTGTTGGATCCATCCGTACGAACCGGAATACCTTTTGTAAATAAAGTCTGGTCGCCCATGTTGTTGGCTTCAAAGACTTCCTTCCACTGCTCGCCGAGGCCTTTTCCGATCGCATTGGTAACTGCTTTGATTAAACCCATTTTTATCTCCTTTCAAAGATGAAATTGTATTACACACTTACACAAATGGCATTATAGCACAGGATTTTATAAAAATTCAAGTAACTATTCAGCACCCCATTCATAATCCCGCGCTGACGCGCTCCAAAGCTCGCTTACGCGAGCGGATTATTCAGAGCTTCTTTTTCAGTTCGGCTCCCAGCTCCTCGTATCCCGGTTTTCCCAGAAGGCCGAACATGTTTTTCTTATAACTCTCCACTCCGGGCTGGTTGAACGGATTCACGCCGAGCATATATCCGCTCACGCCGCAGGCGAATTCAAAGAAACAGAAAAGCTGACCGAGGCTCCGGGCGTCCCGTGCCGGCAGTTCAATCTTCATGACGGGAACCCCGCCGTCATTGTGTGCAAGAATCGTCCCCTTCATGGCCTCCCGGTTGATCTCGTGAAGCGGCATCCCGGCCAGATAGTTGAGGCCGTCCAGGTTTTCCGCATCAGAAGGCACCGTAACAGTCTCCCGGGGAGAAAGAAGCTCCACAACGGTCTCCATAAGGATCCGCTCGCCGTCCTGGATGTACTGGCCCATGGAATGAAGATCGGTCGTAAGATCCACCGCGGCCGGGAAGATGCCCTTTTGGTCCTTTCCTTCCGACTCTCCGTAGAGCTGTTTCCACCATTCCCCGATATAATGGAATGACGGTTCATAATTGGAAAGCACCTCGATTTTTTTGCCTGCGCAGTAGAAGGCATTCCTGTACGCCGCATACTGAAGCACCGGATTTTCCTCAAACGCTGCGGTAAGCGCAAGTGACCGCATCTCCTGTGCTCCCCGAAGAAGCGCATCCGTATCGATTCCTGCCGCGGCAACAGGAAGAAGTCCGACGGCGGTCAGCACCGAATACCGTCCGCCCACATCATCCGGGACAGTGAACTGTTCGTAGCCTTCTGCCTGCGCCATGGTTTTCAGGGCGCCGCGCGCTTTGTCGGTGGTCGCATAGATCCTCGAAGCCGCTTCTTTTTTTCCGTATTTTTCCTCGATCAGCGCCTTAAAGATCCGGAAAGCAATGGCCGGCTCCGTGGTGGTGCCGGACTTGGAGATCACGTTGATGGAGTAGTCCCGGTCTCCGATTTTCCGGATCAGTTCCGAGAGATAATCTCCGGAAACCGAGTTGCCTGCAAAATAAATCTCCGGTCCCTGACCGCTTTCCGAAAGGAATTCGATTGCGGCTCTCGCTCCGAGATAGCTGCCGCCGATTCCGATCACAACGAGCACTTCGGAATCGGACCGGATCTTCTGGGCGGCTTTTTGGATCCGCGCATATTCCTCCTGATCATAGGCCGCGGGCAGATCCCGCCATCCGATAAAATCACTGCCCTCTCCCGTTCCTTCCGTAAGAACCGAGAATGCTGCCTGCGCCTCCTTTTGAAAGCGTTCCTTTCCTTCGTCCGGGATAAAACTTCCGGCATATTTTGCGTTAAATTTCAGAAACTCTGACATTCTCTTTTACCCCTTTCCGCTGTACTCTTCGACGATGCGAAGCGCTTCTTTTCTGATCATTTCCGCCACATCCGGCGGGCCTGTTACTTTAACTCCCGTTCCCAGTCCTATCACCCAGCCGGTGAACTGACCGGATACGGCCACGCGGACCGTGATCTTAAATGTCCCGTCCTTTCCCGGAACCAGAAAGACATCCTTTCCGAACCGGTCGATCATCACACCGGCGAGGCGCTCCTCACACTGCATCGTGACGGTCCGTTCCTCTCCTCCGAACATGCCGAAGGTCTTCTTCGTGTACTCCGCAATATCAATGCCTTTATAGGCATCCCGTCCCTCCCGCTTCTCTTCGGTCACGGTGATTCCCTGCATCTTGTCGACACGGTAATGCTTGATCTTTTTCTCCGCATCGTCAAACGCGATCATATAGTAATTTTCAGAGTCCCAGGAAAGTCCCCAGGGACTGACCCGATAGAGCGCCCCTCCGTGGCGGAGCTCCATCTCTTTCTTGACATTCCAGTTCCAGTAGCGGAAAGTGATCTTCCGGTTCAGGCCAATAGCTTCATGAAGGAGGTCGACATTGGAAAACACTCCTTCGTTCATGGATTTGATCCGACCGGCAACGAAGACCTGCCGCTGCAGTTTTCTGGCATCATAGACCGAACAGAGGGTCTCCAGTTTCCGGATCAGCTCGTCGGATTTTTTCTCCGTAATAAACCGGGCCGACTGAACGGCATCCGTGAGGAGCTTCAGCTCCGCAAGTTCAAAACGGCGCATCCCCAGAAAGTAGCGGTATCCGTCCTCGCCCCGCTCCCCGATGATATCATATCCGAGATCCCTGAGCGCTTCGATATCGCTGTAGATGCTTTTCCGTTCGGCACGGATCTCCTCTTTTTCAAGTTCCGCGATCAGTTCCGTCATGGTCAGGCGGTGATTCTCATCGGTTTTCTCCTCGAAAATCCTGAGGAGACAGAGCATTTTCAGTTTTCTGCTGTCACTTCCTGGCATAGCCGTCTCCTCCGTCTTCTTTTTGTATTGTACCCCTCATTTTCAAGAATGTCTACATGAATTGACGCGCCTTAAAAGAAGGGGTATAATCGGAAAAAAGGAAAGATTCCCCGCTGACGCCCGGGATGACAAAAAGTGCCCGGAATGACTGGAAAAGACCGGAGCGGCAGGGGAGGACCTTCCCTTAAAAGGAGGCTGTATGGATTTTTTTAACGTGATCATGGTTTTTTTAGGCATCGTGGCCATTTTTGCCGGCGCGTATGAATGGGCGAAGAAAACGGTTGTCTGCCGGAATGTACGGGCCTCCACCCCGGAACAGATCCGGAAGTTTTCTCCGATCGACGGCTTCACCTACATCGGAGAGGGCATACTCGTGATCCTGCTTGCTTTCGAGAACTACCTTCCGTTTATGAAAACCCGGGCCGCAGAGTATATTGTCTGTGCGCTGATCGTTGCTCTGGCGGTTAATAATTACATTATGGCAAAAAAATTACTGAATAATTTCAAGGAGTGATTCTCATGAAAAAACTCGGTTTCGGACTGATGCGGCTTCCGCTTCTTCCAGGCGGCGATCAGAAAAACATCGATAAAGAAAAAACCAAAGCGCTCATCGACGCCTTTATGGCCAGAGGCTTCAACTATTTTGATACTGCCTACCCGTATCACCGGGGCAGTTCGGAAAAAGTATTCGGCGAACTGGTGGCTGACCGCTACCCCCGCGAGTCCTATATCGTCACCTCCAAAATGCCCAGCTGGCTTATTCAAAAAAGAGAGGACTACGACCTGATCTTTGAGAAGCAGCTTAGCCGGACCCATGTCGGATATTTTGACTGGTACCTGCTTCACGCCCTCGGGAATGAGTTTACGGACATCATCGAAAGCACCGACGGATTCGGCTATGTGAGGGGACTCAAAGAAAAGGGCCTCATCCGGCACATGGGATTCTCCTTCCACGGAGATTCCGAAGCGCTTCGGAAACTTCTGGATGCCCATCCCGATGTCGAGCTCGTGCAGCTTCAGATCAATTACGCCGACTGGGAAAGTCCTTCTGTCGAGGCACGCAAATGTTATGAACTCTGTACAGAACGCGGGATCCCGGTTTCCGTGATGGAACCCTTAAAAGGCGGCGCCCTGGTACGGCTTCCCGAAAAGGCGCTGTCCCTTCTTTCCGGAGAGACGCCCGCCGACTTTGCCTTCCGCTTTACCATGAAGGAAAATGTGATGGTCGTGCTTTCCGGCATGGGCACCATGGAGGAACTTGAAAAGAACATGGACCTTTTTGAGAATCCGAAGCCGTTTACTCCGGAAGAAGAGGAGAAAGTCAAAAAGATCACAGCGATCCTCGAGGAGACCGCGGCGATCCGCTGCACCGCCTGCCGCTACTGCACGGACGGCTGCCCGCAGAAAATCGCCATTCCGGAATATTTCAGTCTTTATAATGCCATGAAGGTCTACGGCTATGAGCCGTCCATGAATAACATGTATGACAGCTTAAAGGTCGTGCATGGCGCCCCCGGAGACTGCATCGGATGCGGACAGTGCGAGGAACACTGTCCCCAGAAAGTGGAGATCATGAAGAACCTTCAGGTGGTCAGAGAGACGTTTGAGAAATAGGAAGCATGAGCTCCGCGCATGAGCCGCGTGAAACATCAGCGCCCGTGAAACATCT
>JAZUHZ010000252.1:0-12632 GCA_045642005.1 Candidatus Avilachnospira sp. | reverse complement strand
TCTACGGCATGACCGGCGGACAGATGGCGCCCACCTCCCTTCCGGGACAGGTGACCCAGACTTCCCCCTACGGCCGTGATGTAAAGCTTTGCGGATGGCCTGTCAAGGTCTGCGAGATGCTTTCCGAACTGGACGGTCCGGAGTACCTCGAGAGAGTGGCCGTCAACAGCGTGGCCAATGTCAGAAAGGCCAAGAAGGCCATTAAAAAGGCATTCCAGAACCAGATGGAGGGAAAGGGGTTTTCACTCATCGAAGTGATCTCTGCCTGCCCGACCAACTGGGGCATGACTCCGAAAGAGGCGTTACAGTGGATCGATGACAAGATGATCCCGTATTATCCTCTGGGAGTTTATAAGGACAGAAGCGCACAGAAGGAGGCGGAAGTATGAAGAGTACAGGAATACTGATCGCAGGATTCGGCGGACAGGGCGCGCTTTTTGCAGGAAAGCTTCTGGCGTATTCGGCGCTTAAGGAAGAGAAACAGCTCTCCTGGCTTCCTTCCTATGGACCGGAGATGCGCGGCGGCACCGCCAACTGCGGCGTCATCATTTCCGATTCTCCGGTGGGTTCTCCCATTGTTTCGGAACCGGATATTCTGATTGCCATGAACAAGCCCTCTTTCGATAAGTTCGAGCCGGCCTGCGTACCGGGCGCCATGATCTTCTCAGACTGCACACTGATCGATTCAAAGTCCGAAAGAGAAGATGTGACCGAATTTGATATTCCCGCGACCCAGATGGCACAGGATAAGGATCTTTCCGGACTTTCCAACATTGTGCTGGTCGGAAAGATGATCAAAGAGACGGGCGTCATTGCCCTCGAGACGGCAGAGGCCGCCTTAAAAGAGATGATCCCCGCCAAAAAGGCGTTCCTCATTGACAAGAACATTGAGGCGCTCCGGGCCGGATACAACTACTGATCATCAGAGCCCGCGGCAGCCGGCCTGCGCGAGTTCTTCGCGCCGCCCTTTGGCGCGATGCTGTCTGAGATTAGCAGGGCGGCTGACGCGGGCCACCAGATCAATTAAGAATTTTCAGCCTGCAGCAGCCGGGTCTGCGCGAGTTCTTCGCGCCGCCCTTTGGCGCGATGCTGTTTGAGATGAGCAGATCCGGCTGCTGCGGGAAGTAAAATGGAGTATTTATGAAGCGTGTCAGGATAAGTGATATCACGTTAAAAGAATCGGAGCATAAAGGCGCAGCGCTTACCTTCAAAGAGAAGATCGAAGTGGCAAAGCTTCTGGACCGGCTTTCCGTGGATGTGATCGAAATCGACGGCATTGAGAAAGGACGGGCGGATATTCTCCGGATCAAGTCCATCAGCCAGGCGGTAAAAAAAGCCTGCATTGCCGTTCCGGTTTCCTGGAAAACGGACGATGCCGCGACCGTTTTTGAAGCCATGAAGGAAGCGCCGGAAAAGCGCCTTCAGGTCATCATGCCGGTGAGCAATGTGCAGATGGAGTATCTGAGCCATAAAAAGCCGGATGCCTTCCTCGCTGAGACCCTTTCAAAAATCGCAGTGTGCCGCTCCCTGACCGATAACGTGGAACTTATCCTCCAGGACGCGACGAGAGCGGATGAGGCGTTTCTTCAGAAAGTGATCACGGAAGCCTGCGCGGCCGGAACAAAGGTGATCACCGTATGCGATACGGCAGGAGACAGGCTCGCCTGGGAATTCGGTGAGTTCATTTCAAACCTCATGGAAAAAGTTCCCGCCCTTACCGGGGAGGCCCTTGGAATCTCCGTGTCCGATGCCCTTTCCCAGGGAAGCGCCTGTGCCGTGGCCGGAATACGGCGCGGAGCAGGAGAGGTGAAAACCTCCATTGCCGAGACAGGCACGGTCCTTACCTCGGATCTCGCGCGGATCCTCAGCGTGAAAAAGGATCTTCTCGGGGCAGAGACCGGCATTGAGATGAGCCATCTCACCGGGTATCGGGAAAAGGTGCTCCGGATCACAAACTCAGAAAAAAAATCCGGTTCGCCGTTTGAAGACGGTGTCCGGGAGAATCAGTCGGAGAGCATGCTCAGCGTCCATGATGACGAGGAGTCGGTGGCCCGGATCGTGAAGGGCATGGGATATGACCTTTCGGACGAGGACAGCCTGAAAGTGTATGAGGCATTCCGGAAGATCGCCGACCGGAAAAATGCCGTGAGCACGAAGGAACTGGAGGCAATCATCGCCTCGGTGGCCATGCAGGTACCGGAAAGCTACAAACTCTCCACCTATACCGTCACGGCCAGCAATGCGATCGATGCCCTCTGCCATATCAAGCTTCAGAAGGACGGGAAAGTCCTGGATGGCGTCTCTCTCGGGGACGGACCGATTGATGCGGCATTCCTGGCAATTGAAAAAATCACCGGCTGTCATTACGAACTGGATGACTTCCAGCTGCAGGCCATCACGGAAGGACGTGAGGCTATGGGACAGACCATTGTAAGGCTTCGGTCCCGCGGCAAGATCTATTCCGGCCGCGGCATCTCCACGGATATCGTGGGATCGGGCATCACCGCCTATATCAATGCACTGAACAAGATCGTCTACGAGGAAGAGGACGAATGAAACTGTCATTTTCAACAAGAGGATGGACCGGGATTTCCTGGGAGGAGTTTGTGGGGATTGCCTCCGACATGCGCTTTTCGGGAATCGAGGTCTATGATATCTACCGGGATCCCGTACTGCTTGGTCCGGACGGACCTTTTCACAAGTACAATGTCCTTGCCACTGCCAGGGAGCTCTATGAGCGTCGGCTTTCGGTTCCGTGCCTTGATACCCGTTACGACCTTTCCGCACCCGGATCGGAGGTGACGGAGAAACTCCTCGATCTGATCGGAACCGCACAGGCCCTCGGAACCCCGTATGTTTCGGCCTGCGCCTTTACAGAGGATGAAGAGAGGGTCCGGGAAGTGATCGCATCGCTTCTTCCCTATGCGCAGAAAAAGAACGTGACGGTGCTTATTAAGACCAACGGGATCTATTCCGATACAGGACGGCTCCGGAAACTCCTTGACGGATTTGCCTCCGATAATACCGGTGTGCTGTGGGATATGCATCACCCGTACCGCGATATGGGAGAGGACCCGGCGGTGACAATCCGGAATCTCGGCGCCTATGTCAAACATGTGCATATCCGGGATTCGGAGGATGACGGCTCCTATAACCTCATCGGAGAAGGAACACTCCCGATTGAGCGAATGATGCGGGCTTTGTCGAGCGTCGATTACGACGGCTTCATCTCTCTGGAATGGCGTCCGGACTGGCAGGATGATGTCATCGATCACGAGATCATTTTCCCCTATTTTATCAACTACATGGGGCGCTTCGGCGATACCAGAGGGGGAAAGAAGAGTCTATATTACAACTTCGACGGCACAGGACAGTATATCTGGAAAAAAGATGAGCTGATCAACCTGACCTTCTCCCGGGTGCTGGATCGCCTGTGCGAGGAGTTTCCGGATCAGGCTGCGTTTAAGTATACCACGCTCGACTACCAGAGGACCTATGAGGAGTTCCGCCGGGATGTGGATGATTTCGCCAGAGCGCTCCTTTCCATGGGAGTCCGTCCGGGAAGCAAGGTGTCTGTATGGGCTACCAATATCCCGGAATGGTTTATCGCTTTCTGGTCCGTGACCAAGATCGGCGCGGTGCTCGTGTCGGTCAACACGGCCTACAAAATCAATGAGATCGAGTACCTTCTCCGGCAGTCGGATACCCATACGCTGATCATGATCGAGTCCTCGAAAGACTCCGACTATGCGGAAAGCATCAATGAGCTCTGCCCGGAGATCCGCGATACGGTTCCCGGAGAACCGCTCCACTGTAAGAGGCTTCCGTTCCTTCGGAATGTTATTACCTGCGGTTTTTCCATGCCCGGGTGTCTGACCTTCGAAGAGGTGATGAAAAGAAGCGGGCAGGTGCCGGAAAAAGAGCTTCGTCGGATTGCGGCCGGGGTACGTCCGGACGATGTGTGCAATATGCAGTACACTTCCGGAACCACCGGATTCCCGAAGGGCGTGATGCTCACCCACTATAATGTCATCAATAACGGCAAATGCATCGGAGACCGCATGGAGCTTTCCACGGCGGACCGCATGATGATCCAGGTTCCCATGTTCCACTGTTTCGGAATGGTGCTCTCCATGACCGCCTCCATGACGCACGGCGCCACGGTGTGTCCGCTCCCGTATTTCAGTGCCAGGGCCTCTCTTTCCTGCATCAATCAGGAAAAGATCACCTGTTTCAACGGGGTTCCCACCATGTTTATCGCGATGTTCAATCATCCCGATTACCGGAAGACGGATTTCTCGCATATGCGGACCGGTATCATGGCCGGCTCGGGATGCCCGCCGGAACTGATGCGGAAAGCCGCCCTTCCCACCGAGATGAATATGCGCGGGATCGTATCCGTGTACGGACAGACGGAGAGTTCGCCGGGAAGCACGATGAGCGCCTGGACCGATGACGAAAGCACCCGCTGCGATACCGTGGGATATGCTTTCCCGCATGTCATGTGCAAGGTGATCGATCCGCAGACGGGGGAGACGCTTCCCGCCGGCATGCAGGGTGAGTTCTGCTCGAAGGGCTACAACACCATGAAGGGCTACTACAAGATGCCCCGGGAGACAGAGGATACCGTGGACAGTGAAGGCTGGCTTCATCCCGGGGATCACTGCGTGGCGGATGAAAAAGGCAACTACCGGGTGACGGGCCGCTTAAAGGACATGATCATCCGGGGCGGCGAGAATATCTACCCGAAGGAGATCGAGGAGTTTATCTATACCCATCCGGCCGTACAGGATGTGCAGGTGATCGGTGTCCCCGACGAGAAGTACGGGGAAGAGGTATGGGCTTCGATCATCCTGAAAGAAGGCGAAAGCGTGACGGAAGAGGAGATGCGCTCCTACATCACGGATCACATCGCAAGGCACAAGGTGCCGAGATATATTGTTTTCACGGATCATTTCCCGATGAATGCAGCGGGAAAGATCATGAAATATAAAATGCGCGAGGAGGCGGCAGCCTTCCTCGGGCAGCGGAACTGAACCCTATTTGTCATCCCGCAGGAAAGAGGGGGATGACCTCACAACTTTAATTGCAGACAGGAGGCAATTATGACAAACGTAGAAATGATCAAGGTTTACGGTCATGAGGAAGTGGCATTCTTCAACAATGAGAAGGCCGGACTTCATGCAATCATCGGCATCCATTCCACAAAGCTTGGACCGGCTCTCGGCGGATGCCGTCTGTACCCCTATGCTTCTCTGGACGATGCGCTTTTTGATGTTCTTCGTCTTTCCAGAGGAATGAGCTTCAAGAATGCGGCAGCTGGTCTTCCCATCGGCGGCGGCAAGGGCGTTATCATCGCAAGCGCAGCGGACAAGTGCCAGGATCTCTTTGAAGCATACGGCGAAGCCGTGGAAAGCCTCGAGGGACGCTACCTCACCGCTGAGGATGTCAACACCACCGTTCAGGATATGAGCTGGGTAATGAATAAGACAAAGCACGTCGTAGGCCAGGACGGCGTCAGCGGAGATCCCTCTCCCTTCACTGCCATCGGCGTATTCGACGGTGTAAGAGCTACCGCGAAGTTCCTCTTCGGAACCGATGATCTGAAGGGCGTAAAGATCGGTCTTCAGGGTCTCGGACACGTTGGATTCGACGTATGCCGTCAGCTCTATGAGGCAGGCGCAGATCTTACCGTTGCCACACACAGTAACAGAGCCAACATGAAGGTTGCCGTAGAAGAGTGGGGCGCTAAGGAAGTTACCGATGAAGAGCTTTATAAGACAGAGTGCGATATCCTCGTTCCCTGCGCTCTCGGTGCAACCCTCAACTACAACACCATCCCTGAGTTAAAGTGCAAGGCGGTTGCAGGCGCTGCCAACAACCAGCTTCTGGATGACGAGTGCGGAAAGATGCTCAAGGCACGCGGAATCGCTTACGCTCCCGATTTCATTATCAACGGCGGCGGCGTGATCAATGCCGGCCAGGAAGCCTTCACCACCTATGACAAGGAGAAGGTTCTGAAGCAGGTTCACAACATCTACAACACCGTAGCCTGGATCCTCGACGAGTCCAAGGCCACCGGAGAGCCTGAGGGCGCTATCGCTCAGAGATTTGCTGAAGAGCGTATCGCGAACGGATTAGACTGATGAATCATGCACCGGATCTTTTGTTCCCGCATCTCGGGATCGTGATCCAGACGATGAAAAATGATATCATGATCGGAAATTTCCGGATCGCCTATTACGGGATGATCATCGGGGCCGGGTTTATTCTCGCCATGCTCTTAGTGGAACATATCGCGAAAGAGAGAGGATACGACCCGGACCTCTACTGGGATTTCTTCGTGTATATCATCATCTTCGGGATCATCGGTTCCCGGGCCTACTATGTGGCCTGCGAATGGGACTATTACAGCGCCCATCCGGAGAAGATCCTTTCCACGAGAGAGGGCGGTCTTGCCATCTACGGCGGCATTATTGCGGTGGTCCTTGCGCTGTTTGTTTTCTGCCGGATCAAAAAGCAGAATCCGCTTGCGATGCTTGACACCCTGATTCCCGGACTTCTTCTGGGACAGATCATGGGAAGATGGGGGAACTTTTTCAACTGTGAGGCCTTCGGCGGCTATACGGACAATCTCTTTGCCATGAGAATCCGGAAAGCCATCGTGAATCCGTCGATGATTGATGAGGACCTCCTTACACATCTTGTGACAGCAGAGGGCACAGAGTACATCCAGGTTCATCCGACGTTCCTTTATGAGTCGGCATGGAATTTCTGTACGCTTCTCTTTATCCTCTGGTACGGGAAAAAGAAGAGAAAAGCGGACGGCGAATGTTTCTTCCTGTATATGATCTGCTACGGAGTCGGGCGGTATCTGATCGAGGGACTGCGGACAGATTCTCTCTATATCCCCGGGACCGGAATCCGGATCTCCCAGGCGGTATCCATCTTTGGAATCCTCGTCGGAACCATAGCGTTCGCCTTCGTGAGAAAACGTTTTCAGAAGCAGAAAGCCGGTCGGACAGAGGAAGAAACACAAGATATTGTGTCCTGAAAATCGTCAGCACCATTGTTCTTTAAAAAAAACAAAAAGCAAAAACAGACCTGCGAAAACGGGCCTGTTTTTTTATTGACTTTCGGGGGTTTTGGAGTAGAATATAAGCAATTAGTGGGGAAAAGTGTAACTTAGTGTCAAAAAGTGGTGAAAAGCATGCTGATGGGGGAATACAATCATACGCTGGATGCGAAAGGCAGACTGACCGTGCCGGCCAGATTCCGAGAGGAACTGGGCGACCTTTTTGTTGTCACACGGGGCTTTGAAGGCTGTCTGACCGCATATCCCATGGAACGGTGGGAGAAGATTCGCAAAAACCTCATGGCGCTTTCCCTGACAAACCCCGGCGGCAGAAAGCTCTCCCGTCTCTTCCTCGGAAATGCCATTGAATGTGAAGTGGACAAAATGGGAAGAATCCTTCTTCCGCAGCCTCTCCGGAATACCGCCGGTATCACGAAAGATGTGGTATTCACAGGCCTCGGGGACCGGGCGGAGATCTGGGACCAGGAAGCCTGGAACCGGGTGAACGGTGCCGATGCCTTCAATGAGCTGACGGAAGACGATCTTATGAGCATCGAAGGACTGGAGATCTGATGGAATTTGCACATAAATCGGTCCTTCTTCAGGAAGTGATCGAAGGCCTCAACATAAAACCGGACGGGATCTATGTGGACGGAACTCTCGGAGGGGCGGGACACTCCTTTCATATTGCGGGTAAGCTCACGGAGGGCGGACGGCTCATAGGGATCGACCGCGATGAGGATGCCATCCGGGCCGCCACCGAACGGCTTGCACCCTTTTCCGACCGGGTCACGGTCGTACGGGGCAACTATGAGGATACGGTCGGGATCCTTTCGAATCTCGGAATCACCGGAATCGACGGAATGCTTCTTGATCTCGGGGTTTCTTCCTATCAGCTGGATGAGGCTGAAAGAGGTTTTTCCTATCGCGAGGATGCGCCGCTCGACATGAGAATGGATAACCGCGATCCCCTCACCGCCTATGATGTGGTGAACGGCTATGAGGAGGCAGAGCTCTACCGGATCATCCGGGATTACGGAGAAGACCGTTTCGCGAAAAATATCGCAAAGCATATCAGCGAAAAGAGAAAGAAGGAACCGATTGCAACGACCTTTGCCCTCGCTGAGGTCGTAAAAGGCGCGGTTCCGGCAAAGTTCCGGACAAACGGACATCCTGCGAAACAGACCTTCCAGGCAATCCGGATTGAGGTAAACCGGGAACTGGATATTCTGAAGGAAAGTCTCGCGGGGATCATAGAGATCATGAACCCCGGAGCGAGGCTTGCGGTCATCAGCTTCCATTCCCTCGAGGACAGAATCGTGAAGCAGTGCATGAAGGATGCCGAAGATCCCTGCATATGTCCAAAGGACTTCCCGGTATGTGTATGCGGCCGGAAACCGCTCGGCCGTGTGGTCACGAGAAAACCGGTGACAAGCTCGGAAGAGGAACTCGCAGAAAACCCGAGAGCGCACAGCGCAAAGTTAAGAATTTTTGAAAGGACGTAAAAGATGGCACGTCAGAATGTGATCCGGAAATCGGATTACAGACCGACAAGAGAATATATTCAGGATGGAAATACCGTACGGGTGGCCGTCCCGAAGGAAGCACCGCAGAGAGAACGGGAGACGGAGAGAAGAAGAAAACCGGTTCCGGCGGCAAGGCCAAGGCCGGCTGTTGTGACGATTCCGTACCCTGTGCTTTTCCTCCTTCTGGCAGTCGTCTCCGTAGCTCTTTATTTCGGATGCAGCTACCTGAATCTGAAATCCTCTGTGGACAGCCATCTGGAAAATGTGAAGACTCTGGAAACCAGACTGGAGGCTCTCCGTACGGAGAATGATGCCCTCGAACAGAGCATCGATACCTCCGTCGATCTGAACTACGTGTATGCTGTGGCTATTAACAAACTGGGCATGGTGCACGCGGGCGCGGAGAATGTCGTCCGGTATGATAAAACAGAAAGTCAGTATGTAAGACAGTATGAACAAATCCCGGAATACTGAGAAAAAACGGAAAGCGCACATCGTATCGCAGAAAAAGGTTCGCGGCAAACTGGCCTTCATCCTCTGTTTTGTGGGAGCAGCCTTCGTCCTTCTCCTGGCGAGGATCTATAAGATCCAGAATGAAAACCAGGATGAGTACAACAAGATCGTTCTTTCCCAGCGTCAGTCTGAATATGTATCAAAAACCATCCCCGCCCGCCGCGGGGATATTTATGACCGTAACGGCAACCGTCTCGCGACCAGTGAGAAGGTATACATCATGATCATCGACCCCCGCCAGATGCGCCAGGCCGAGGCGGCCAATGCGGAAGGAGTCCGGTCCCGCTATGTGGTGGAACCGACCGTGGCAGCCGTTGCCGACTGCTTCGGGGTAGATAAAAAGGAAGTGGAGGATCTGATCCGCGACAATCAGAATTCCTCGTACATCCGTTTTCTGAAAGATGTCAGCTATGACGAGAAACAGAACTTCCTGACTTATCAGGAAGAAAAGAATAAGGAATTTGCCAAGTCCGCGGATCTGGAGACAAGAAAACAGAAGATCACGGGCGTCTGGTTTGAGGATAATTATAAGCGGACCTATCCGTACGGTTCCCTGGCATGCTCCGTGGTGGGATTCTCCAATGCGGACGGCACCAGTGGTACCGGAGGCGTGGAGCAGTATTATAATGAAACACTCACCGGCGTGGCCGGAAGAGAATACGGTTACTTAAACGATGATGCCAACCTGGAAAAGGTCGTGAAGAGCGCCTCAAACGGCAACACGCTGATCCTGACGATCGATGCGAGCATCCAGAATATTGTCGAGAAATATCTTGCCGAGTGGAAAAACGGGGAACCGGGATCCAAAAGCGCCGCCTGCATCGTTATGAATCCGAATAACGGCGAAGTGCTGGCCATGGCGAGCACGGATTCGTTTGACTTAAATAACCCCGGAACCACGGGCGACTACACCGAAGAGGAACTCTACAATATGGGCCTCACTCCCGCGGTTAATGATTATAAGTCCAGGCACCCTGATGAACTTTCGATCACGAAAGAACAGGTGCCGGAGCATTACTCCCGGGAGGAAATCCTGAGCTTCGGAAAGAGCACGGCCATGTATAAGATCTGGCGCAATACCTGCGTCAGCGATACTTATGAGCCGGGTTCCCCGCAGAAGGTCTTCACCGTGGCGGGTGCTCTGGAAGAAGGCGTGATCACACCGCAGGATACTTTTAACTGTGAGGGAAATATCCAGCTGACGGACGGTGTCAATACCTGGAAGATTTCCTGCGTCAACCGGAACGGACACGGACTCTTAGATGTCACGGGAGGAATCACCAATTCCTGCAACGTGGTAATGATGAATATCGCCTTCCTTGAGAAGGCGGAAACCTTTATGAAGTACGAGCGGATCTTCGGCTTCGGAGACTATACGGGAATCGATCTTCCCGCAGAAGCCGATACCCGGAACATGGGATTCGAGTCGGACGATATCGGCCGTACCCAGCTGGCCACCAATTCTTTCGGTCAGAACTACAACTGTACGATGATCCAGATGGCCTCTGCCTATTGCTCGATCGTAAACGGCGGCAGCTATTACAAGCCCCATGTTGTGAAACAGATCCTGACCGCGGACGGAACACTTGTTTCGGATGAGAAGGAGACCCTTGTACGGCAGACCGTTTCCAAGTCCACCTGCGATTTCCTGAAGGGAGCTCTTTTTGAGACTGTTGAGACAGGAACCGGAAAAGCAGCGGCCGTGGCCGGCTACCATGTCGGCGGAAAAACCGGAACGGCGGAGAAACTGCCGCGAAGCGCGAAGAAATATCTCGTTTCCTTCTGTGGATTTGCTCCCGTCGAGGATCCCGAGCTTCTTTGCTACGTGATCGTAGACGAGCCGTCTCTTCCCGGAGAGGAAGCCGCGCATTCCACTTTTGCTTCGAATATTTTCTCTAAGATCCTTGCCGAGGCACTCCCCGCCATCGGACTTTATCCGGAAGGCATCTCTGCCAGCGAATATAAAGCACCGGATATCCTTCTTCCGGATCTTCCGGAAGAGGAAACGCAAAACGCAGAGACTACGGAGGAAGATGAGGAGGAGACCGAAGAGCCCCTTACCAGTGCTCCGCCGGAAACGGATGAATTTATCAGTGCCCCGGAAGAGGGAGAAGAGGACGGCGAAGAGGCCTTCCTTCCCGAACTGCTTTCCCCGGAGTCCGAATAGAGATTCCCTGAAAGGATAAGATCATGACCAGAATATGTTTTGAAACTGCAGCGGTATCCTTTGTTCTGATGGCCCTTTTAGGGCCGAAGGTGATCCCGGTACTCCACCGGATGAAATTCGGACAGGAGGTCCGTGATGACGGACCGGAGAGCCATCTGAAAAAACAGGGTACCCCCACCATGGGCGGTGTCATGTTCCTTTTTGCTCTTCTTCTGTCCGCTGTCTTCGGGATGACGGCCATGAAAGAAGTCAATCCGGATGCCTGCAAAGTGCTGTTTCTGACTCTTTCGTTCGGCTTTACGGGATTCCTTGACGACTATCTGAAGATTGCCCGCCATAACTCGAAGGGATTACGCGCCTGGCAGAAGCTTCTTCTTCAGTTTGTCTTTGCCCTCGTGTTCATTTTCTGGGTCTATTCTACCGATCCGGAAGGATTCCGCGGCACAGTCTTTGTACCGTTTACCGGAATGGGAGAGAATGCCGAAAGGATTCATTTCCCCTTCTGGCTCTATATTCCCTTTGAACTCTTTGTGATCCTCGGAACGGATAACGGAACAAACTTTACGGACGGCCTCGACGGCCTCTGCTCCTCCGTTACCAGTGTGATCGCGTTTATGTTTGTGATCTCCGGACTTTTTCTTTCCCGGGGCGTATCCCTTACGGCCAGCGCTCTTCTCGGCGCACTGATGGGATTCCTTCTTTTCAATTCCTATCCCGCAAAGGTATTCATGGGGGACACCGGCTCTTTGGCGCTTGGCGGTTTTGTCGCCGGCTGTGCGATCCTTACGGACTGTGAACTCTACATCGTGATCGCCGGCTTTGTCTATATGGCAGAAGTCATCTCCGTGATCATTCAGGTGCTTTATTTCAAGGCAACCCATGGAAAGCGCTTCTTTAAGATGGCGCCGATCCATCATCATTTTGAACTCTCAGGCAATTCGGAGACAAGGATCGTAACGGCGTTTACCGTCATTACCGTTCTGCTTGCCGGACTTTCCCTTACCGGACTTTTATTTTAGGTGAATCGCGTGGAAAAGAATAAAGTGCTGATCGCAGGTACCGGGAAAAGCGGGATCGCTGCGGCAAAAATGATCTTACAAATGGGCGGGGAAACCGTCCTTTATAATTCGGATCCGGCAACGGACCCGCGTGCAGTCATGTCCCAGTTTGATGAGGGAGACCGCGTGACGCTTATTACCGGGAAACTCTATGCTCCTCAGTTGAGTGACGTCTCCATGTGTGTCATCAGCCCGGGGATTTCCCTCCGGGAGGAATTTGTCAGGGTCATCGACAAGGCAGGGCTTCCCGTCCTTGGAGAACTGGAAGTGGCCTATCAGGCCTCCAAAGGAAA
>JAZUHZ010000251.1:0-41911 GCA_045642005.1 Candidatus Avilachnospira sp. | reverse complement strand
AAAGCCCGAGCGATTTTTCGCCGGGCTCTTTTTGTGCCCCGAAAACGGTACATGCCCTTCTGTATAATCCTCTCAGACAGTAAAAGAGATGTGTTATCCCGATGCTGGGTTCTTCCCATGCGAAGGCCATCGACGAGTATTTTTACGGTTCCTTTGTCCGCTTTGAACAGGCGATAAAGGAGGGCTTCTGTTTCTTTCACATCGAAGGGGTGACAGAGGCGGTCTCCCGGCAGATCTATAAATGGTATGAGAATGAAGCGGAGGAGAAGCTCTGGCGTCCGGTCCTTCAGGAAGTGACCTTTGATGACCGCAGCGCGGAGGTTTACGGAAAGAAAGGCCTTTACAAACCTTTCGGGAAGGACTTCCGGGAACTGGCAGAGGACATGGACGAAGCGGATCTTGAGGACCTGCTTACTACCTTTGGGCTTCTGATTCAGAAGATATCCAAGAAGTGCCCCGGAAAACTTGAAATGCTGAAAAAAACCTTTGAGGCCGGATAAACGATGAAGAGGGACATGTCCCGGATCCGGTACAGCCGCACGGTAGAATATCCGGTGCAGGGAAAGGAGAGATTGGACTATGTGTGAAACCGGAAAACTCTTTTTTGAGGAAGCGGGAACAAAAATGTATTTAAGCAGAGGGGAGGAGGATGATTTCCTGATCCAAAGCATCCTGGAAAAATATCATTTCGACAGAGATTCACTCGACAGACGAGTCATCCGTGACATAAGCAGATCAGGGAGTTCTGGGAAAAAACGGATGCCAATCCGGAATCAAACCCCATCGGGCGCCCGAAGACATGGACATCGAAACTGTGAACCGCCGGGGCCAGTTTCATCAGAAAAGGAGAAAGGAAAAATGTACCTGAAAGACGGACAGGATCCGGACCGGAAACTTACGCAAGAGGACCTTACGGTCCGGACCTGGAATGCAGTGCGGCGCGCCGGGGTCGAGACCGTCGGAGATCTTCTGGCACTTAACCCGGAGACCTTCTTTACGATCCGCAACTGCGGAAGCCGCGCCCGGAGAGAACTCCTGAAGTACATTCTTACCATACGTCCGGACTGGCAGTGCAATTACCGGGGAGCGCAGTGGAACGATATCCGGCTGACAAAAAGGGACTGGATCCTTCTGACGGATGATCCGGAGATCGCTCTCGCAGCGCATCACGGAGAAAACTACGAAGACGGTGTTTATGAACCGTATGACAATGCCGTGTTCGATAACGGGATCATTTTTACTGACAGTGAGATCCGGTACATAAAGCTGAGAAAAAAGGCGGCTGTTCTTATGTACCGCGGTGAAAAAAGTAAGGCTCTTACAGAAAGGGAAAAAGCATTTTCAGAAGCAGGGATCCCGGTCCTTTCCGTGGAGATCGAAGAGTTCTATGCCCAGGGCGGCTTCTTTGACCGCTGGCTCCTGATCCCTTCCGCAGGCAGCATGGAGGCGGTTGTCAAGGAAAGCCGGGAAACCGGAAAAACCGCTTTCCGGATCCTGGTGGCAGATGTGACAAAAAAGGAACATACGATCTGATATTCTGTCCTCATAAGGACAGGAAAGGAAGATAAAGGCATGGCAAACAGTTTTAAGGAAGTATTTTCTGCCGCGGATTTCACCGGCCCGCTCGAAGAGACGGCCACACACCTTGCGGTGGAAAGAGTCGTATTCAACCGGGAGGATCAGCGGCTGAAGATTACGGTGACGGCACCGGATCCGGTTCCCGGGGAAGTGATCGGAGAGCTCGAAGAAAAGCTCTCCAGGGAGCTTTTTGCCCCGAAAACCGTGAAGGTCAGCATTTTCTGCAGGGCCCGGCAGCAGGAACCGGCGGGTCCGGACCGGGCAGACCCTGAAAGAGGCGGGAAACCGGAAAACCGGGCAGTTTCTCCGGCTGCTTCCGGCCGGGACAGCGGCTATATCAGAAAGCCGAAAGATCCGTCCCTTTTCTACGGAAGGAACACTGACGGAGAGATCATTCCCATAAGAGAGCTCGAGGAGATCGACGGAGAGGTCGTGATCCGCGGGCAGATCCTCAGTTACGGGGAAACGGCGTTAAAGCGCGAGGACCGCCTCATCGTTTCGGTATCTCTGACCGACTTTACGGATACCGTCACGGCCAAACTTTTCCTCAGTAAGGACCAGGCCAAGGTCCTGGCCCCGCATCTCGCGGAGGGGAATTTCATAAAGCTTAAGGGCGCGGTCACCTATGACACCTATGCAAACGAGCGCGCAGTGACCAGCGTATCCGGGATCGCATCGATCCCCGATTTCAGGGAAAAGCGGAAGGATACGTCCGGAAAAAAACGGGTCGAGCTTCACTGCCATACGAAAGCCAGCGAGATGGACGGCGTGAGCGGGGCAGCGGAGATCGTGCGGACCGCGTATGAATGGGGCATGCCGGCGGTGGCGATCACCGACCACGGGGTGGCCTATGCGCTGCCTGCGGCCAATCATGCGCGGGAGGATCTCTGGAATTCCTGGAAAAAGAAATGCGGGGCAGACGGAAAGGATCCGGGAAAGTATGAGGATTTCTTCAAAGTGATCTACGGGATAGAAGGCTATCTCGTCAATGATATCGAAGACCGTGAGCCGGATCTTGCGATCCAGAAGAAAAAGACGTATCATATCATCCTTCTGGCTCAGAACGAGACGGGAAGGGTGAATCTCTACCGTCTGATCTCGAAGTCCCACCTGGAGTATTATGCCCGGAGGCCCCGCATCCCGAAATCGGAGCTCTTAAAATACCGGGAAGGGATCATCATCGGAAGCGCCTGCGAGGCCGGCGAGATCTTCCGCGCCATCGTGCGGAAGGATCCCTGGGAGGAAATACGGAACCTTGCCGGAATGTATGATTATCTCGAAATCCAGCCCGTGGGCAACAACCGGTTCATGATCAGGGATGAGGAAAACTATCCGGATATTCAGACGGAAACAGACCTTGAAAACCTGAACAGGGAAGTGATCCGCCTCGGAGAGGAACTCGGAAAGCCGGTCGTCGCCACCTGTGACGTCCATTTCCTGAACCCGGAGGATGAGATCTACCGCCGCGTCATCATGTCCTCCAAAGGCTTCGAGGACGCCGATGAACAGGCACCGCTCTTCCTCCGCACCACAGAGGAAATGCTTAAGGAGTTTTCCTACCTTGGCAGAGAAAAGGCGGAGGAGGTCGTGATCACGAATCCGAACCGCATCGCAGGAATGATCGAAGCCATTTCTCCCGTGCGTCCCGACAACTGTCCGCCGGTCATTGAAAACAGTGATGTGACCCTCCGGGAGATCTGTGAGAAACGGGCGCATGAACTGTACGGGGAGACGCTCCCGAAGATCGTCGAAGACCGCATGAATGTGGAGCTCGATGCCATCATCGGCCACGGGTATGCCGTACTTTACATTATCGCGCAGAAGCTGGTGTGGAAGTCAAGAGAAGACGGGTACCTTGTCGGATCCAGAGGGTCCGTCGGTTCCTCCTTTGTTGCGTTTCTTGCCGGGATCACGGAGGTGAACTCCCTCGCGCCGCATTACCGCTGCCCCTCCTGCCGGTATTCGGACTTTGATTCCGAAGAAGTAAAAGCCTATGCAGGCGGATCCGGCTGCGACATGCCGGAAAGGAAATGCCCTGTCTGCGGTGCGGACCTTGTGAGGGACGGATTTGACATCCCGTTTGAGACCTTCCTCGGCTTCGGCGGCGGCAAGGAGCCGGATATCGACCTCAACTTTTCCGGGGAATATCAGCTTCGGGCGCACCAGTATACGGAGGAGATCTTCGGCAAAGGACAGACCTTCAAAGCCGGGGTGATGAGCGGCGTCAATGAAAATACTGCCTACGGCATGGTCAAAGGCTATTTCGAAGACCGCGGCATTCATAAACGAAGATGCGAGATCGAGCGGATCATGGCCGGCTGCATCGGCGTGCGGAAAGGCACCGGACAGCATCCCGGCGGCATCGTGGTCCTGCCGAAAGGAGAGGACATCAATACCTTCACGCCCATCCAGCATCCGGCCAACGATATGAATTCGCCGATCGTTACGACCCACTTTGAATACCACTCCATCGACCACAACCTTCTGAAGCTCGATGAACTCGGGCATGATGATCCGACCATGATCCGGGAACTCGGAGACCTGACGGGTCTGGATATGACAAAGATCCCGCTCCATGATGAAAAGGTCATGTCGCTCTTTACCTCGACAAAAGCTCTGGGGCTCGAGCCTTCGGATCTGTTCGGATGGAGGGTCGGCTCCCTCGGGATCCCGGAATTCGGAACGGACTTTGTGGTGGGGATGCTCATCGAGGCAGCCCCGAAGAAATTCTCCGACCTGATCCGGATCGCGGGACTCGGCCACGGGACGGCGGTATGGCTCGACAACGCCCAGGATCTCATCCGGAACGGCATCTGCACCATTTCCGATGCCATCTGCTGCCGTGACGACATCATGGTCTATCTGATCCAGAAGGGACTTGCCCCGGAGACCGCATTCAAGATCATGGAGGCGGTGCGGAAAGGAAAGGTGGCCGGGGGAAAATGTGACAAATGGGAGCAGTGGAAAGAAGAGATGCTCTCCCACGGAGTTCCGGAATGGTACGTCGGATCCTGTGAAAAGATCCGGTATATGTTCCCGAAGGCCCATGCGGCCGCCTATGTGATGATGGCATGGAGGATCGCGTACTGCAAACTGTATTACCCGCTGGAGTACTATGCCGCTTATTACAGCATCCGCGCGGATGCCTTCTCCTATGAGACCATGTGTCAGGGCAGAGAGACGCTTGAGAAAAAGATGCGGGAGCTCGTCAGTAAGGAAAAACGGACGGATAAGGAAAAAGGCACCCTGAAGGATATGCGCTCCGTGCAGGAGATGTATGCGAGGGGATTTGCGTTCATGCCCATTGATCTCTACCGGGCGAAGGCAAAAAGGTTCCTGATCACGGACGGAAAGATCATGCCTTCCTTTGCAAGCATCCCGGGGCTCGGGGAGAAAGCCGCGCAGAGTATCGAAGAGGCAGCAGCCTCTGTCAGAGAGGCAGACGGCCGTTTCACCTCCGTGGAGCATCTGAAAGACCTCGCGCAGATCGGTGACAGCACCGTCGCGCTCCTTAAAAAATACGGCATACTGGGTACAATGCAGGAGACAGAGCAGATGAGCCTGTTTGACTTCAACATCACATGAGCCGCAAGTTAATCAGGTTTCCGAAAATGGTGTGATAGAATACCTCCGTAACAAAAAAACAGAATACACCATTGAGCACCTGCTTGAACTTAAAAGCAGCAGCTACAAGTCACAGGTTATCCGGAAAAAGCCGGATCAGGGAACCAGAAACAACTATTTCCGGCCATATGCCCCGAATTCGGTACAATCGATACTATATAATCCTGCTAATGAAGCGGTCCTCTGATCGCTGACTGTACCTGTAGTTTACGTTTCTATTTTGGAGGTATACAGAATGACTAAGGATGTAAGAAACAGTATCGGGCTTTTCATGGGCGAGATCTCTGAGAATATGGGCCATAAGACCGTTTACGGATTTGATCACAGATATCTTGGGGAATATAACCCGAATACGGACACAACCATCGACTATATCCATTCAAGGATTTACGGGTCCGGCGATCTTTGTACTGCCATGATTTACGAGTATGCTCATGAGCACGGCCGCAGATGACGAACCGGCAGTGAAACGGCATATTTGATGGAGAAAGAAATCATAAACCCAGGTGTGCAGTTTCGTGACGAAAGGAGGCACATAACAAAGAAATCGACAAAGAGAGCCGGCTTGGGAAAGCCGTGCAGAACTTTATGGAACAGTACGGCCTTTTCTCACAGTAGAGTTCGCAGTTTTCTGCATGTGTATAAAAGACAGTCTTCTCCATGGTTAATCTCCTCAAAAATACAATCTGCCGCGCGGAAACGGCCTGATTCCAGGACGAGTTACAGAAACATCATCATATAGAGAGGAGCCGTGATGATCCGGTTTTCTCCTTCTCCCATATTTCCGTCCGCAAATTTATATGCGTAGGGAATCGCTTCGTTATTCTTCATCAGCTGGTTCAGTGAAGTTGCTTTTCCGTTCCCGCTTTTTACTTCCAGGGGGATGACCTTCCCGTCCTTCTGGATCAGGAAATCAAGTTCTCTTTTTATTGTCTCGTTTTTATAAAAGTGGATCGCGTACTTCTTTTTGATCAGCACATCCGCGGCCGCGCATTCAAAGATCCCGCCTTTTGTATTTCCTGAAAGCGCATTCTCAATGATCTCCTGCTTCAGGTGTATGTCGCGCATGGCAAGAAGCAGTGATAGATCCGTCGGATAGATCCTGAAATTTCCGTCCACTTCGTAATCCGAAAGGTCATAACTGACCGAAGAGACGTTCCTGCTTTCTGCGGCGATATTGGCGCGCATGAGCCATTCAATGCTTGAAAAGAACTTTTCCGCATTTCCCTTTGCTTCGACTTCCTTATACTGGAACTTGTGGTTTTCTTTATCGAGAAGCTGTTTTCCGAGAGAAAGGAAGCACTTCTCGGCCTTGATCTTTTCCGCCGCCGGTGCGTAATGGGCGATGTCATAAAGATATCCGGTAAGGATGGAAGTCTGTACCCGGTGCACGTTCCGGAAGTCCTGACTGTCGACATATTCCTGGACGACTTCCGGCATTCCGCCGATGGCTATGTAGGTCCTCCAGAGTTTCATCATCTGCGTGTGGACCGCCTCGGGGACTCTGGATACGGAAAGAAACATGCTTTTCAGGTTTTCGATCATATCCTCACGGATTCCCTGGGACCAAAGGAACTCCTCAAAGTCAAGCCCGAACATGTCCTCATAGTCAACACTACCGACAGGGTAGGAACTGGCCCGCTTGTAATCGATCCCGAGCATGGATCCGGATGCGATTACATCATAGCGCCCGTCGGTCTTCCAGAATTTGAGGGAAGTGATGGCTTCCTCGCATTCCTGGATCTCGTCCAGGAAGATGAGCGTCCTTCCGGGTTCGATGATATGATCCGGATAACGGAACCGGAGGCCCATAATCATGGAATCCACATTGAGATCACCGGAGAAGACATCTTTTGCACTGGCGGTCTCTTTGAAATTGATCGAAAGACAGTCTTCATAATAAGCCCGGCCGAACTTTTCGATGGCAAAGGTCTTTCCGACCTGACGTGCTCCCCTTACAACCAGAACCTTCTTTTTTTCGCTGTTCTTCCACGCCAGAAGGCGTGCCTCTATTTTTCTTTTCAGCATAATTCCTCACTAATCGATATTTTCGACATCGAAAATATCAGAATAACGATATTTTCGAAATTAATTATACTATGGGATAACGTGATGTCAAGGCAGAATCGATGCTTGTCATCAAAAGCGTACATAATACACTGGATTCAATGCCGATATGCAGTAGTTCTATTCTATGTACCTTTTCAAATGGAAATTGGCCCCTATATGTGATATAAATATCAGTAGGAAGCGTACTGTTGTTATGACAAAAAAAGAGAACTACAGGGAGGGAACATGTTAGAAACAGGAACAAAGGCACCCGCTTTCCGTCTTCTGGATCAGAACGGGGAGATACGGACACTGGAAGAATTCAGAGGAAAAAAGCTTTTGATTTATTTCTATTCAAAGGACAATGCCTCGGGCTGCACAAAACAGGCCATCGGATACTCAGAACGGAAAGAAGCGTTCCTTGAAAAAGGTGTGACGGTCCTCGGCATCAGCAAGGATACCGAGCAATCCCATAAGAAATTCGAAGAAAAGTACGGACTTACGATCACGCTGCTTGCCGACCCGGAGCTTTCCATGATCAAAGACTATGATGTCTGGAAAGAAAAGAAAAACTGCGGAAAGGTATCCATGGGCGTGCTCCGCACGACTTATCTGATCGATGAACAGGGAATGATCGTTTACGCGAATGATAAGGTAAAGGCCGCAGAGGACGCGGAGAAAATGCTGAGTCTGGTCTGAAGAGCGCTCATGAGTACGATCGCATCCACATTTGCCCGGCTTTCGACGTCTCCTTTCCGGATGAAGTTTCATCTAACGGAAGAGGACAGAAGATATATTGATGAAAAAGGGCTTGGGGTAATCCGGAGCCATGCGGAGGATTTCATCCGGAAGCGTCTTTCCCCGGCCGAGATCCAAAACGACGGAAAACAGACTCCCATGCGCGGCCATCCCGTCTTTAAGGCGCAGCATGCCTGTGCCTGCTGCTGCAGAGGGTGCCTCGAGAAGTGGTACCATGTTCCGAAGGGAAGAGAGCTGACGGAGAACGAGCGGGAGAGGATCGTGAACCTGCTCATGACCTGGATTGAGAAAGAGTACCGAAGATGATCATCACCTGGTACGGAACAGCTTCTTTACTGTTCATTTTCTATTTTCGTTTGCAGCTTTTTCATTCACTGATCAGATCTTCTTTCTGAACCCTGCCTGCAGGATCCGGCTCGTGCCGTATTCATCGATCCATGTTTCATCTTCGGATATTTTGACTCCGTTTTCATACCATCCAGCAAAGGAAAATCCCTCGTCAGGATAGGCATAATAGCTCTGCTGCCATTCACCGGTCTCTTTCCACTGGGCATTATAAATCGGATTGAATCTGAGACCGACACACCCGCCGTCATCTGCATACAGTTCCAGCGGCAGTTCTTCATCATGCTGCGGAGCGAGGGAACGGATCGACGTCATCGGGTTACCCGTGGCATTCAGGTGCCTGAGGAGCGGATTGGAACGGGTATCAAGCTCGCCCATCTGATTGTTATGGCAATAGAAATATTTGAGTTTCGGGTTGTGCGAAAGATCGATCTCCGTAAATGCGTTGTCATTGATGTACAGCTCAACCAGCTCGGGATTGTGTGAAACATCGATGGTTTTCAGCCGGTTCATCCCGGCATCGATTCCCTGGCAGGAGGGCATTTCGGATACGTCAATGCTCTCGAGCAGATTGTCCTGCATGCCAAAGATCCGCATGGAGGGCATATTCTTTGATCTGACTGAGGTAAAGAATATTATTCCAATCCGTTTATGTCGGGGATGGGAGGAAACAATTTCTTCATGACGGCTTGTGTGCTGGCAATTGCACGGTACAATCATCAGAAAAATTCTTTTCTCCAGTGGGCCTTCCACGGAAGAAACACAGCGGATGAATTGAATTCTGCGGGAATGCTGTATAAATCGCTTCCGTTGTTTTCAAGCCCGGAAAATGAGGAAACATTACGGGAATACTGCGAAGGCATTGTAAAACAGACGGATTTTGGCAAGTGTACCAGCAATGTTCTGATTTACGATGCTGTGGGAATGGATCTGGAAGATGCACTCATGTTCCTTTATCAGAGAAACATGTTTAACATCGACAGATTGGATCTTATCAGCGACCTTGTTCTGCTTGAGGTCAAAAATCCGGCAGTTGACAGCATCATCGAATTTGAAATCATCGATAATGACGGGGAGGATCAGTATAAATGCACGATCGAGTATTCTGCAGATTGCTATGACCATGCTTCGATAGAAAGATTCTTTTCTGTTTTTGACGATACCGTAAAACGTCTGATTGACTGTAACACTCCAGAGCTATGTACGATGAAAGAGATAGTAGAAGAAATGAAATGAAGTAATGTGGACCAACTTATGAAGGTGGATATGTTCCTATAAACAGACAATTCGTGGATATGTTTCCGCAAACAGAGAAAGGAGCAAAAATTGGTAGATATGTTTCCTTATACCGATGACATCAATCTCATTGCCACGAAGCACGTGGAGACAGTATACCTCGATCGCCGTGGCATGGGACACGGAGGGAGACCTGCCGCATCCCCGGTGCCTTGTCGGAGAAGAAGAGATCCGGGAACTGATCGATGCTCTGGAAGCGGAGCCGGACGGCGACTCCTGGGAGATTGCCCGGCGGGTTAATCTCCGGATCCGGTATGCGGAATAAGGTACTTTATCACGGAAGGTGCCATATCATGGGCACCTTTCCTTTACTAAACAGGCAGAGCGCAAGTATTTCCTTGCACAGTCCTTTTGGGCAAGACTCCTTCATGATCTGAAATCTTAAATAATTCAGGAGGCGTACAGTCAAAAAAAACTATGCGAGTGTTTCAAAACTATGCTATAATCAAATTGTAAATTTTCGAATCTGAAAAGCATCCGGCTTTTCTATCGGGAGAAGAATCTCCTGCACCGGGATCACCGGTGCTTTTTCAGAATACACACGAAAGGTGGTTCTCACACACGAATGGTGGTTCTGAAAGGATCGAAGATGCAGTCAAAGGGCAGACAGCCCGGAGCCTCTCTGCAGAAAGCGCAAAGAGGTGAAAATGGAAGAAAACAACAAAAAAACCATACGGGAGATCGTGGAAGCCCTCAACGTCATTGATGACGCTCTGTTCCGGAAAATGGCCGAGGATCTGGAGTTCTGCGAGGAAGTGATCATCTTTATCAGCCGGTTCGATGTATTCGGGCAGGGAAAGACAACATATCATATCGACCGGGTGATCCGGGAGACGGGGAGCGTGGCGGAAAACGGATTCACAGAGATCTATGTGAATGCTGCGGTGGATGACGGGAGCAGGATTGCAAAGCTCATGGAGATCTTTACGGATCTGGAGAGCTATGACTATGAGCAGTTTCCAAAGACATCCCAAACGAAAGCCCGTTACAAGAAAGGAGAAGGAGGAACAGAGGTTATGTGTGAACTGGTAGAAGATTACGCCAAGGATTACGCAAAAGAGTACGCCGAAGAGTACGCCAAAGAGGAGACACTCCGTGCCGATAAAGCCGAGACCCGTGCTGACGAAGCCGAGAAGGAAAATGCCCGGGAGACTGTAAATGTTGTTGAAAACTGTTCCCGGAATTTGAGTGTGACACTGGAAGAAGCCTGTCGGATCCTCGGCATGGAAAAAGAGAAGTACGACAAAGCAAAAGCATCGCTGTAAAAAACAGGAAACAAACTAAGAGTCAGAATGTAAAATAGTAAAACCGCATCTGCAGACAGGAAAGGAATACTGCATTTTCATGGGGCCCCGCAAAAAGCGGGGCTCCGTCCTTTATCGGAAGCGCACTTTACCGGGGAGATTTCCGCAAATCTCCGAAAAGCCCGAAGACACAAGGTGTCTTACGCACGATGAGGTTTTTTCAGGGCTCAGAGGGAAATTGAATGCAGGAATATGAGCTGAGATACCTGCCGATGTTTTATGATGATTTTGAATAATGCAAGCTGATAGAATTGTCAGATATTATTAGGAAGGCTTAAGGATAAAAGGACATTATCTTGTTATCGAACAGAACATATCGCTCGATATATTATAAATAATCGAATTGTATCGTTCGATTTACCTTGTGTTTTACATCCTTATCGTTTATAATTACGTCAGATAGAAAGTTCTGAACTCTGAATCAGGAGGCATCTCATGGTAGTTACCGCAACAGAATTTAAAACAAATTTCGGAAAATATCTGGATATGATTCTCACAGAGGACCTCTTCATCACCAGAAACGGGAAGACGGTTGCAAAAGTGGTAAACCCGCAGGTTTCAGCCGTCGACTCCATCTCCGGCATACTCGCAGGAAAGGTACCCGAAGATCTTGACCGAAAATCACTCAGGGAGGAACAGTTTGAAAAATACGAGCTTAATGATTGATACAAATATCCTTCTGGATGTTCTCCTTCGGAGAGAGCCGTTTTTTGAAGCTTCAAAATCCGTTTTAAGGCTCTGTGAAGACGGAAAGGTTCAGGGCTTTCTTTCTGCATCCAGTGTCACAGATATTTTTTATATCATCCGGAAAGCTCTTCAGAACACCGAACTTGCCTACAGTGCGCTTGGAAGCATTCTGAACATCGTCAAAGTGCTTACTGTTACCAATGAGGATGTGCTCAATGCCTATACGAAACATGCGCCGGATTTTGAAGACTGTCTTCTCGCGACCTGCGCCGCATCCAATGGATGCAATGCCATTGTGACCAGAAACAAAAAGGATTTTGCCGATCTGGGAATGCCCCTTCTCTCTCCGGAAGAACTGCTTCGATAAGAGCAGTCGGATTGTTATTCCTGAGTATGCGTTTGGCTTTGAATGTGATACTTCTATCCATTTGTCGAGCGAGCACGTTGATTATAAATGGCTGAACTATGAGGAAGCAAAATTAAGACTTACCCGGGACTCAAATAGGACTGCACTATATGAGTTAAACTGTCGCTTGCTTTCGGAAGAACAAACAGGGGTGTATGAATATGGAACTGTGGGACGCTTATGATAAGGATTTCAAAAAAATACAGAATATGTCGCTGATTCGCGGTGAGAAAATCCCTGACGGAGTTTTTCATTTAGTCAGCGATATTATTGTCAGACACACAGACGGAAGTTATCTGCTGATGCAGCGGGATTGGAATAAGCAGTATGGCGGTATGTGGGAAGCTACAGCCGGCGGTTCTGCGTTACAGAACGAATCCCCCCTGGAATGTGCCATAAGAGAACTGCACGAGGAGACAGGAATCACAGCTGGAAACCTGGTTGAAGTAGGGAGAGTAAGAAGTCACGATACCATTTATTGCGAATTTCTATGCATTACAGACTGTAAGAAAGACAGTATTACGCTGCAGGAAGGTGAAACCGTAGCGTATCAATGGATAAGCCGCGATGAACTGGTCTCCATGAAAAAGGATGAATTAGCAACCGTGCGCATGCAGACTTTTTTGCAGGAATTGCAGTAGAGCTATTATTCAAATAATCAGCATATTAAGACTATCATTTTAGGTGATGGAGAAGGGATTTGGTAACCCGGAGTTGACCGGGGAAGCCCGAACACTACACCACCGTCAAACGAACCGCAGGGAAAGAGCCTTCCGACCATGCGGCTGCGAAAAAGCCCTTTACGGAGAGAGGCAGATCCGGGTGCGTCCCGCTTCCATGTGGAACGAAGCCCTGATGAAAGCCGGAAAAGAACTAACGAGATTCACATACATAGGGGGAACCCGGATGATCTATGACATTTCCCAGCCTGTTTTCGGATGTGAAATCTATCCCGGAGACAGCATTCCTCAAAAAAAGCAGATCTGCAGTATCGAAAGCGGAGATCTTTATAATCTCACGGATTTTTCGATGTGTACCCATAACGGGACGCATGTGGACGCCCCATCCCATTTTCTGAAGGATGGAAAATGTATTGAGGAGATTGACCTGATACGTTTCATCGGCCCTGCCTTTGTAGCAGAGCACGAAGGATTGCTTTCCGGAAAAGACGCGAAAGAGATACTGAATAAAGCAGAAAGAGCATCAAGGGATGCCGTCCGGCGTATCCTGATCAAGGGAAAGGCAGTGATTTCCAAAGAGGCTGCAGAGGTGTTTGCTGCGGCCGGCGTCTTTCTTCTCGGCAATGAGTCTCAGTCTGTAGGCCCTGTGGAGGCTCCTATGGAAGTACACCTGATCCTCCTGAGAGCGGAAGCCGTACTGCTTGAGGGGATCCGCCTTGCAGCAGTTCCGGAGGGAGTATATCATCTTAACTGCGCACCGATTCTTCTGAACGGATGTGAAGGTGCTCCATGCAGGGCCATATTGACAGACATAACGATATAGCAGGGAATAAAACTTCAGGGAGATACAAATGGCAGACATCAAATATGAAATGAAGGAAGTTCTTTCCAAATGACAGGGAAAAAGAAAGCATCCCGAATCATAAAAGCGGCAGCCGGTTGCCTCCTTTTCCTTCTGGTTCTTGCGCTCTGCGGAAATACCTTCGTAAAAGTTTCTTCCGGGAAGAAAATAACCCGGGACAGGCTGCCGGAAGGACAGTATGACTGCCTCCTTGTCCTTGGATGCGGGCTTACGGATGACGGAGAACCGAAACAGATGCTGAAAGCACGCCTTGACTGTGCGATCAGACTTTACAAAGAAGGCGTCAGCAAAAAACTTCTCATGAGCGGTGACCACGGAAGAATTACCTATGACGAGGTCAACGCCATGAAGGATTACGCAATAAAGGAAGGAGTTCCTTCCAAAAATATCTTTATGGATCATGCCGGCTTTTCCACCTATGAGACCATGTACCGGGC
The DNA here is from genome assembly GCA_045642005.1 of Candidatus Avilachnospira sp. Classification (GTDB taxonomy): domain Bacteria; phylum Bacillota; class Clostridia; order Lachnospirales; family Lachnospiraceae; genus Avilachnospira. The sequence goes on along the minus strand of JAZUHZ010000251.1, from coordinate 27,884 downwards.
CAAAGCGGTATTTGAGGTGCAGTCAGCCTGTATCGTGACACAGGAATACCATCTCTACCGGGCGGTGCTGAGATCACGGTAATGGAGAATAACGGCAGAATGAACGTCGTATGATTCCGCTTGCTCAAGATAAAAACAGTCAATCATAAGACATAAATTCTATCGTCTGTATAAAGGATCTTAAAGAGACATGTCTTGTCTCATTTGGAAAAAACAGGCATTTGCTCACTTTATGTCCTGTATTTCATTAACAGATTCAGGTATCCTCTGCTCGAAAGGAGATCAAATGGATCAGAGTAAAATTGGAAGCTTCATAAAAGATCTGCGCAAAGAAAAAAATCTGACACAGGAGGAACTGGCTGAACATTTCAACGTGGCAAGACGAACGGTATCCCGGTGGGAGACCGGAGCCAATATGCCGGATCTTGATATTCTTGTGGAAATGGCCGATTACTTTGACGTGGATCTGAGAGAACTGTTTGACGGAGAAAGGAAAAGTGAGAGAATGGACAGGGAATTAGAAGATACTGTGATCAAAGCGGCTGAATACAGCAATGCGGAAAAAACAAAAATGGCAAATGTGACACTGATTTATTTTATTGCAGGGATCATAGCTCTTATAGCAAATCAGGCACTTAATTTTTTGGAGCTCCCGGAGACATTCTGGAGTGGCTTTGGCATAGGTGCAACTGCCGGATTTGCATTAGCTGCAATGGTAATGGGCGTTTTGTACGTCACCGGAAAGCTCAGTAAGATACAGGAAGCAAAAAAGAGACTGCTTTTCAGGTGAGTCTGCCTGCAGCAACCTGTTTTTTCTGTGCCGGAGTGAGCATTCTGGACAGTTCCTCGGGAGACAGATCCGCATGCGGATCTTCTTTACCCGGAGTAATTCCTGTACACTTATCTTTTGTCATTTTCGGTTTACTGCTCATTGGCTGTCACCCTCCGGGAAATGTCTCTCAAGCCAGTCGAGAATGATGGCTGCCGTCTGCGTCTTTTGTTCCTCAGCGGAAATTCCGGCATCATAGTCGCGGGGCTGCTTCCCGTAATCCCCGTACTGCGCGTGATTGGCGCCCGGGAGGATGTGCTCCTCGAAACCGGCGGGGAGCCATGCTTTCCGCTCTTCATAATGGCTCATGTTTATCACGCCGTCGGCGTCACCGAATACAGAAAGTACCGGCAATACAGCGTCGCTCATATCACGGCCTGTGTAGGCGGCCAGAATGATCAGACCGTCAACCGTATCCCGGTGATCGTCGGCATAGCCGGCGGCGGTCAGCCCGCCCATCGAATGCCCGGCAAGAATCCATGACCTGATCTCCGGGTGCGCTGAGATAATCTCATCAGCAGCTTTTGGTTCAAGCGCCGCCATATTGAAGGAGAGGTTCGGAATGAAACAGGTGTATCCCTGCTCCGCGATCCGCGCAAGAAGCGGGATATAGGCGTCCGGTGTGATCTGCGCGCCGACATAGAAGATAAGACCGGTATCCGCAACTTCGTTCCGCGGGAGAATCTCCACACCGCTGTCACCTGCAATGTTTATGGCCGTATCACAATAGGTACTCTGATATTCTGTGATCGTATGCACTGCGGGTCGTTCATTAAAGAGGCACATTCCGACGATCACAGCAGATAGCAGGACCATGGCGGCAACGATGATCAGAACCGTTCTGCGAACGGCTTTTCTCTTTGCTGATTTCTCTTTACTCATCTGCCCTCCTGATAAATTGGTAGAAAGTTCCACTAATATAGCACGCGCCTTCCGATTTTGCAACCGGAGTCTTTCCCGCGGAACCCTGGCGTCTGCATCATGGTCATGATCATTCAGCTTATAGGGATGAGAGATTCTGTTTCCCGCAGCGGAAACGATGCGGGAGATTTTTTTGCAGTTGGTTCCGGATAAGTACAGGAATCACACCTTCTTATGAAGCTGTTTCTGGAGCCAGTCTTTTCCGTCCGCATATCGGGATACGATATAGGAAACCACATAGTCGCCCGAAGCGTTGATCATGGTTGCCGGCGGGTCAATAAGGTTGCCTATGGCCACCAGGATAGGGAAGGCGATCTCCATATGATCGGCAAAGAAAATGGAGCAGATAATGTATTCACCGATATAGCCGCCGCCCGGAACGCCGGACATTCCCACAGAGGAAAGTACAGCTGTCAGGATGACCGGAAGGAACTGAGAGAAGGAAAGCTGCTGACCGAACACGCCGAAAACAAAGGCGATCTTTAATACGCAGGAGAAGCAGGACCCGTCCATATGCATGGTAGCCCCAAGCGGGATGACCATATCTGCGACATCTTTCGAGATGCCGGTCTCCGCGGCTTCCTGCAGATTTGTGGGAATGGTCGCCACAGAAGAACAGGTTCCAAGAGATACGACCACGGGACGGGTGAGATGGGAGAACATCACCTTTGCCGCGCCCTTTCCGCCGCCAAACGCGGCAAAGAGAGGGAAAGCAGTAAAGACATAGATAAAGCAAAGCGGATAATATACCATAAGGGCTCTTCCGTAGGAACCGGCGACCAGCTGTGGGCCGTAATCCGCCACCAGGCCGGCGAAGATGGCAAAGAAAGCCACCGGCGCATAATACGTGATGATTTTTACAAATTTCAGCATCACATTCGTCAGATCGGAAAGGAACTTCGCAACCGGGGTGTCCGGACCGCCGTTTAAGTTAACGGAAAACCCGAAGAGCACTGAGAAAACGATCAGCGGCAGCATGGCCTTTCTGGAAAGAAGTCCCACAAAATCACCGGCCGTAAAGAAATTGACGATCAGTTCGCTCATGGTGGCGTAATCGCCGATTTCCTCTGCTTCCACGGTTTCCCAGGCACTCAGTACCGGCGGAAAGATCTTCATGAGCACGAACATGATGGCAGCCGCAATAGCACCGGTGGCCACAAATATGACCAGGGTGGTTCCGAGGATCTTTCCGGCCCGTTTGCGGCTTTTCATGCTTGCGATGGAACCTGCGATCGATGAAAATACCAGCGGAACCACGATACAGAACATCATGTTGATGAACACGGTTCCAAGCGGAGAAATGGCAGAAGCAAAGCCGGGTGCCGCGGCGCCGGTCACGCATCCAAGCACCATGGCGCCTGTCATGATGCCAAGAAACCGGTAGTTCTTCCTGATCGATTGTTTTTCCATATCCTACCTCCCTATAGAAAGAATATAAGTACCTTTGCTCTTGATTATATCAGTACATAATGAAATGTTTTATTGCAGTTTATGCTTTAATCTTTGCGTTTTGTAGCGTATAATCATAGAGAAGAGGGAAAAGGAGAGGAAGGAAGAAGGGAGAAAGACGCGGAATGGAAAACAATACGACTCTGAATCAAAGCGCGATCAATCCTGACGATGTCGTAAAGCGGGGATATCTGAAGGAGGGATTCCGGGCCTTTTTTCTGGACAGTCTGGAGAAAGAAAAGATTGCCCCGCATTACCATGATTTTCACAAAGTGATCGTGTTTCTGAGCGGAGATCTCCGGTATGTCATCGAAGGAAAAAGTTACCGGATGCGCCCGGGGGATGTGCTGATCATCCCGGCTTTTGAGATCCATCAGCCGCTGATCTCGGAAAAGATCCCGTATAAGCGGTATGTCCTGTGGATCTCCACGGAAGCGGCCGAAACCATTGGAGCCGGAAAATATTTTGAAAAGCCGGGGCTTATCGGAGGAAGCCGTGAATTTGATGATGTTGATCCTGTTGTAACACGCGTGATCGAATATATTCAGGACAATCTGGCAGAGACTCTTTCCGTTGACATGTTATGCCGCCGGTTTTTTATTTCACGCTCCAGCCTTACCCGGCGCTTCCGGGATATCACAGGCTTCACGCCGCACAGATACATCTGCGAAAAACGCATCAACCGTGCCTTTCTGCTGATACAGGACGGGATGAATGCAAATGAAGCCGCAGAAAAATGCGGCTTCACGGATTATTCCACTTTTTACCGGATCTATCGGAAAACATTCGGGCAGGGACCCGGGAAAAAGGAAATTTGAACGATATTACCGCTTTTTGGCAAGCGGACAGGTGCCTGCGGAATGAGTATCATAACGGAGACCATTCCTCTTGTAAAACTATCACCATAGTGATATAATCTCGGTAACAATGGAACGGAGGGCAATACCACGGGTAAGTTGATTACAATATATCATGGCTCCGAGAAAATCGTAGAAGTGCCTGAATTCGGAAAAGGAAAAAAGAATAACGATTTCGGACCTGGCTTTTACTGCACCGAGAACGAGGCTCTGGCAAAGGAATGGGCTGTATCATCTCTTCGAAACGGCTTTTCAAACAGATATACTTTGGACACAGAATATCTAAAAGTATTAAATCTGAACAGCCCTGACTACACAATACTTAACTGGATCGCGGTTTTGGTCGAATACAGATTGTTTTCGATAAAAACGCCGGTCGCAAAAAGGGCCAAACGATATTTGCTCGACAACTTCGGAGTCAATGTGAATGCACTTGAGCTGATAACCGGATATTGTGCAGACGATTCGTATTTTGATTATGCGGAATCCTTCCTGAACAACGGTATTTCGGTTGAACAATTGTCGCGTGCCATGCGACTCGGAAAGCTCGGAGAACAAATCGTTATCAAGTCGAAGTTTGCATTTTCAACATTGAAATACGAAGGCTTTGATGTGGCAGAGAAGGATACATTCTATGTTCTTCGCAAATCACGCGACGATGAAGCAAATCGTATGTATTTGGAAATGCCTGAAAAGGAAGACGATGGATTATATATCCAGGATATTATGAGAGGCGGTATCAAAAACGATGATCCACGCATACCACGAAATATATCTGAGTAAGGTACAGTCGGTACTTGGCGAAGCATTTGACTATGCAATCAATACCTGCAATATATCGGGTGACACATTTATCAAGCTGTTTATCGTAAGCTCAGTAAGCCGGAAAATGGAGAATGGTGAGCCGACATATCTTGCGGGAAAAAGTGGAATAGAAGTTGTGTCGGATGTCGTTTCAGAGACTGCCGGAAAAGAACTCACGGAAGTGCCGAAAGACCGGCTTGATCGTTCCGCTGAGTATTGGATTGGCTGGGCTGTTGCCTATTATCAGTGGTGGTCAGACAGAAAATACAGCACCATATTTAAGGCGTTCACTTTTGATGAATTACAAAAGATGTATTATACGCTCCACGAGGCAGACGTTTCAAAATTTGCAGATATTGCCGATGAACGTATGAAAGAATTCTATCCCGAAACAAACCTGAAACGAATCCGTACAGCATACGGGTGTACACAGGCGGACCTTGCAAATAAGTCGGATGTCAGTCTCAGATCCATTCAGATGTACGAGCAGCGAAATAAAGATATAAATAAGGCAAGTGCAGACACCATATACCGTATTTCGAAGGTTTTGGGATGCTCGATGGAAGATTTGATTGAAAAATATCATGGTCTGCAAAATCGCGAAAGAAGGAGCATTAAATGAGTAAATACATTTACGGAATTACCGCTGTGGAGATCATGTCGATCTTTGTGTGCGTGATCCTCCTCTGTTATTGTATTTTTGAGAAAAGAGAAAAAGAGAAAACGCGGCGGGACAGACTTTTCGTTCTGCTGCTTTCCTCGTGCATCGCAGCGCTCGGAGCCGATGCGTTGTCGTGGATCCTGGACGGCAGCATCCGGCTTCTGCCGGTGCTCTATATATGCACTACACTGTCCATGCTGATGACGTTTGTCCTCATCTGCGAATTCATCATATATCTTACCGCATACATTCGTGAACGGCAGGAAATATCCCATCTTTTTGAATATATCTATATGGTGTTTACTTTGGCTTCTATCGTTTTTATCATTGTGACCAGTGTAAACGGAAAGCTGTATACCTTTGAAAACGGCGTCTATGCCGATGGCCCCTGGTACACAGCATACGTCATCATAAACATCATTGCGATGCTGCTCAGTCTGGTCGTGTTTATTACATACCGCAGGTCTCTATCGCGACGTGACATCATCGCTACACTTCCGTATATCATTTTTCCGTGTATCGCTGCAGCTATCAACACGATCGACCCGGAATTCTCCTACGCATACCCGTCTGTTGTTCTGGCACTTCTTCTTGTTTATATCAGCCTGCAAAGCGGTGAGATCGAGCAGGGGCAGATGCGGGAACGCATTATGTTTGAGATGTCCAATACGGATGCTCTCACAAAGCTTGGTAACCGTCGTGCGTATGAAAATGCATTGTCCGGGGCCTCGGATATTTCGAACATCGGCGTGATTTTCTGTGATGTAAACGGACTGAAGACAGCAAACGACACTCTTGGCCACGCTGCCGGAGATGCGCTTCTGCAGCGGTTTTCCGAGCTCTTAAAGAAACACTTTTCACCTTCGGACATATTCCGGATCAGCGGAGATGAATTCGTCGTCCTGCAGCAGAATGCCAATGAGAATGAGTTTCATACCGGTGTAAACGCTCTGAGAGATGCCAGCGCTGGCGAGCAGGATATTGCTTCCGTCGGTTCTGCCTACGGCAGCGGTTCCAACGTCCTTGGGTTAATCTCTATGGCGGAAAAAGATATGTATGCGGATAAAAAATCCTATTATGAACGCCACGGCCTGAACAGGCGAAGAACATAAATATTGCTTTCTGAGATTAATTAACAGAAGATATTTAATATGTACTAGACTATGACAACTATGTAGCGAACTATGGTTTCATAATTTCCATGGAAAGCGTCATTCTTGCTGCTGATGATACCTGATAATTAATGTAAGGATACTTGGGTACATAAATATCTCCGAAAGACCGTCCCGCTTTCAGAAATCCGGTATCTGAAATCCGCACCCCCGATGCTGTAAGGATTACATATTCTGAAAAGAGCAGGAGAGAATCATGACTCCCACCCAGAAAGGAACCATATGCCGTTAACGATTGTCCGAAATGATATCACCAAAGTAAAAGCCGATGCCATTGTAAACTCCGCAAATCCGCGCCCGATATTTGCCTCAGGAACGGATCGCGCGATCTATCAGGCAGCAGGCGCGGAAGACCTTTTGACGGAGCGCCAGAAGATTGGTATCATTGAACCGGGGCAAGCTGCGGCGACGCAGGCTTTCCGCCTTCCGGCAAATTATATCATTCATACGGTTGGCCCCATGTGGTTCGGCGGGAACGAAGGGGAGTTTGAAACGCTTTCTTCCTGTTATACGGAGTCCCTCCGGCTTGCAAGGAAATTAAAGTGCAAAAGCATCGCCTTTCCCCTCATCTCCACTGGCGTCTACGGCTTTCCGAAGGATAAGGCCCCGAGTATCGCTCTGCAGGCGATCAGTGCCTTCCTCATGGAATGCGAGATGAAGGTAAGCCTTGTGGTCTTTGATACGGAATCCTTTGTGGTGAGCGGCAGGGTCTTTGAGGATGTGCAGGAGATTGTCCGGGACAGCTACGTGAATGTCCATGCCCGGTATGAGTACGAAGGGACGCTTCTTTCGTCCGGAAGTCCGGAGGAAAAAGAGAACGAAAAGAAAGCCGAGGATACCTTTTCCGACCGACTCTTTAAGATCATGAACGAGAGGGGACTCAAGTACTCCACTGTATACAAAAAGGCCAACATGAACCGCCAGCATTTCTCAAAGATCAACTGCGATCCGTCCTATATCCCGAAAAAGACGACCGTGATCGCGCTCTGTATCGCGCTGGAGCTCGACATCATGGACGCAGAGGACCTCATGCAGCGGGCAGGATATGCCTTCTCCCCGGCCATTCCCTTCGACCGGATCGCAAAGAACTTCATCGCCTCCGGGGAAACCAATATCTGGGAACTGAACGCTGCGCTGGCGGCGGAAAACCTTCCTCAGCTCGTTCCGAAAGAAATGTAAAAACAGACCGGATACATAAATGTCGCTTTTCAGGCGACGTTTTTTCTCTTCGGAAATGGTATCCTTTAGGTGTAACAGAGAGATGGAAATCACGGGCCCCGCACCGCGGGAGGAAAGGAGACCGATATGAAACTGAAAGAAGCGTTTCAAAACCTGAAAATCTATGAGTGGATCATGTTTTTCACCATGATCCTGATCGGCGGATACTATACTGTGACGGATACCACCCATCCCCTGTGGTACCTGATCGTCAACTATATAAGCTCCATCGCCGGGATCTGCTGCATCTTTCTCTGCGCCCATGCCAGCTGGCCCACCTGGATCTTTGCTATCGTGAATACGGCGCTTTATATCGTTGTGCTTCTCTATAATAAAGTCTACGGCACCATGGCACTGGAGCTTCTTTACTATATGCCCACCAACATTCTCGGGATCATCGCCTGGAGAAAGCACCCGGACCGTAGCTCGGAGGAGCGGTGTCTCACCCGGGTGATGAGCACGAAGGGCCGGATCCTGATGACGGGGATCGTGCTCCTGAGCACACTCTGCTATCACGAGATCCTCGTGCTTGCAGGCGGCGCCACCGCCTGGCTCGATGCCATGACCGTGGCGATCGGCGTCATCGCGACCTTCTACGAAATCAAGCGGTATGCCGATCAGTACTGGCTCTGGATCGTAACAGATGTGATTGCCGTAGTGCAGTGGATCCTCCTCAAAGATACCATTATGATCACAAAAAAGAGCATCTACCTCATCATGGCAGTGATAGGGCTCGTCCGCTGGATGCGGCTTCAGAAAGAGAGGAATGCGGAAAATGGCTGAATATCAGAGAGGTTTTTACGGCGGGAAGTTCCTTCCCTTCCATAAGGGACACAAATACTGCATCGAGCGGGGTGCCGCGGAGTGTGAGGAATTTGTTGTGATCTTTTTCATGCACAGCGAGGATGAGGCAGCGGCTTTAGAGAAGGAGATCGTCTGTGACCGGGCTCTCCTTTTGGAAAAAGAGAGGATCCGTAGAATCGAAGAGGAGTGCCGGAGGTATCCGAACGTGCGGTTTGTGACACTCGACTGCAAGGTGATGCACGAAAAGGCCCTGCAGGACGGAACGGATCTTTGGGATGCGGAAACAGGGTATGTTATGAATGCGGTGGGAGATTTTCAGGCGGTCTATTCGAGTGAGCCCGGCTATGATGCCTATTTTAAGAGAGCCTATCCCTTTGCCAGGCACATCCTCGTCGATGTCCCGAGAGTTCATGTGCCGATCAGCGGAACAAAGATCCGCGGGATGGATACGGAGGATGCCGGGAAATGGCTCTGACCGGTCCTTCATATCCATACTTCCTTGCGATCACCGAAGCTCTGAAGAGTACTGCAGAAGGAAATGCTCGAAAAGTGCAGAAAACAGGACAGGAAAGATCCCTGACAACATGAAAGCTCATCGGAAGGTGGGCTTTTTGAAACAGAACAGGAGGCTCGCCGGAATAACGGCGGACCTCAGCTCGAGCTCCCCCTCCGTTAATTCAGCAAACTTTCTGCTCAGAGATTCATATTCGATTTTCAGTTCGTTAAGCTCTTCTTTGGTCTTCATCGATAATAACACCTTATCAGGCTGTGGTACTTACTCCTCTGTAGCGATGATGTCCGAAATGTCAGGCGCAGAGTTTTCTTTTTGGTAATACTGTACGGGAAGTGAATTAACTTGCTGCCGTGAATATCCTTCGGTGCCAGAATTCGCAGTGTTTTGTGAAGTCGTATTTTGCAATATGGAGTTCGGTATTTCGATTGGTCGCTGGAGTAACTGGTTCAACGCCTGAAACAACGGACGGGCGGTACCTCCGGTTACCTGTTCCAGCTCATTATCTGACAGTTCAGCAAGCTTTTCGTTCATTGCCGCATATTCGGTTTTCAGTCTGTTCAGTTCTTCCTTTGTTTTCATGGCAGAATTATTCCTTTCCGTTCAATCAGCCGTCTGTGGTGACAGATGCGAATACATAGACCTCTGGTTCCGGTTTCTTTGTAGATCTGTTATCGATGAACCCTGCATGCGCAGTCGATTCTGTTGCAGGTTCACGGAGCCTCTTAATAGAAACACCATCAACAATAAAATTCCCTGCTTCCCTGATATGCTCAGCAATGAGTCCCTCGTATTTCATACCGCCGGAAACCTGCTCCAGTTCGTCATTCGCAAGCTTTTTCACAACCTGCCCTTCAATAAGCTTAGTGATTTTCGGAAAAATATCGCTGCTTAGTGTTTACTTGACAGATTTTGGATCAATGGAAATCGGAGTATCCTTCTCGTAATTGATGATTGTGCCAGTGGATATTTGTTCTATAAGTCTGCTTTTTGATTTTGCCTGTCTGTTAAGATTATCCAACGCCTTTAACGATGGATAATCGTGATTAACGTACTGACCACCGGTTACCTGTTCTAACTCATCATCTGACAACTCGGCAAGTTTTTCGTTCATTGTTTCATATTCCATTTTCATTTCGATCAGTTCTTCTTTCGTTTTCATAGAGAATTCCATCGAGTAAACCGGGCTCTCCCTTAAGAGGGCTGCGACTCGATCGGCACAAATCCGTCCGGAGAATCAAATTCGGGCTTGACGCGAGAACTGGCGGGCTCACATCCACCCGTTACCTGATCCAGATCATCATCTGAAAGCTCCATCATAGCCTGGTTCTCAGTGATTAGTTCCTTTTTGTTGAGCTTCATACTCCGTTCCTCCAGAATTATCGACTCATAAATATTATACGCCCGGCAGTCGGAAAAGGATACTGCTTTTTCACGGCTGTATCATCATCCTCATTTGCCAAAGTAAATGCAGCCCTTACCCTGCATTTAATCTGGCAAAATCATCCCAAGAGCCAACCTGCATTTACTCTGGCAAGCCGGATCTGTTACCTTCAGCCTGTGATATCCTTACGCGTTGTGAAAGCACCTCCGTTCTATCCGCAAAGATTCGCGCCAAACTTTTCCACCGCGAGTTTTTTGATCCGTACGGAATCTGTTTTTCCTGAGGCAAGCATGGGGAATTCCTTAAAGAGGTAGAAGTATTCCGGCAGCTTTTGCTTTGTCAGAACCCTGGCGAGGTATTCTCTCATTTTCGCCTCGTCAAAACAAACCCCGGGTTTCATAACAATACAGGCACAGGGAACTTCACCAAAGAAATCGTGCGGTACGCCAACCACCTTTACGTCCTGAACCCCTTCAAAATTTGTAATCGGTTCGGCAATTTCTTTGGGAGCGATATTCTCACCGCCCCGGATGATCAGTTCTTTCAGACGTCCTGTAATGTGAATCTGACCTTCAGAATCAATATTTCCGATATCTCCCGTATGGATATATCCCTCACTGTCAATGATCTGATCATCAAGATCCAGTTTATAGTAACATGCCATCATGTTGGATCCTTTGACGATCAATTCGCCGTCTTCTCCGGGAGGACAGATTTCTCCGGTGAGAATGTTCCGGATCTGTACCGTAATATGATCAATCGGTTTGCCGCAGGTATGTGCCAGTTGTTCAATGGGCGTATCCGTACCGGTGACACAGACCGGTGCCATTTCGCTCAGACCATACGCATTGAAAAATTTTGTGTTTGGGAACGCCTTCTGCATACGCAGAAGCTGCGCTTCCGTAGCCGGTGCGCCTCCCAGCACGCATGTCCTGATGGTGGCGACCCTGTCTATACGAAACGTGGGATTGTTGGTAATGGCGATCATCATTGTGGGTACACTTTTGATGGCGGTGCATTTGTAGGCATCAATATCAGACAGGAGCGTATTGGTGCGGATGTCATGCGGGAAGAATACCGTACAATTGCAGAGCGCACATTCGAATAAACTCAGAGCGAGCCCCATAATATGGAAGAGAGGCGTGATCAGACAAAGGCGGTCCTTGTCCGTCAGTTTTTCAACCTGATTCATCGCCTCGGCGCTGTTGAAAATATTGAACGACGACAAGATGACGCCCTTGGGTGTCCCGGAGGAACCGGACGTGAAAATCATCACAGAGGCATCATCAGCATCCGATTTTTCCGAAAACAGTCCTTCGATATACGGATACTCCTGCAGGCGGCTCTTAAAATTCACAGAGGATTTGACAGAGTAGACATGCTTTACCTGCGTGCCGGCCGGAAGATCTTCCAGAAAGCTTTCTTCCTCTGCGGCAATGGAAGGAATATCACCGTAAATAAAATACGTGATATCTCCGCTGTTAAGCACTCTGCGAAGCTCCGATGCCGTATAACCGAAATTCAGAAGGCAGGCAATACCTCCCAGCTTCTGAACCGCAAAAAAAGCCAGAACCCAGTTGATCGAGTTGGTGGAGCAGATTCCTACATGTGTACCCTTGCGCACACCGGTCCGATACAGATCAAAAGCAATGATCTGAACGGCATAGTAAATCTCTCTCCATGTGTAGGCGGCATTTTCACTGAGCAGAAATGTCTTTTCAGGACACTCTCTGAACTTGATCTCCAGCAGATCTTTTATGGTTTTGCCGGTGAAGGAACGGTCCGGTTTTTGTGCGGATTCGATATCAAAAACCAAATCCATGCCGGTCATTTTCAGAACATCTTCAACCGTTTCATTGGTATTGATAAGCTTAAAAGACGCTTCCCCGGCTTTCTTTTTTGCAATCAGCAGCTGCCTCAGACCGGACGATGAAATGTAGGGTACATTTTCAAAGTCGAAGATAATGTTCTTTCCCGTAAAATCCGTTTGACGGATACTGTTTTCAAGGTCCTCACTGGTCACAGCATCAATCTGTCCTGATAATCTGAAAATCAGATCATTATTTTCATTAGAAGTTTTTACGATTTCCATAGTTACTCCCTGCTGTGCGTTCACGCGCCTCTGTCTATGTGCCCATCCCTCATCATAGCTGCTGCCGATTCCATTTCACCCGGGATCGGATATCACGTTGGCGCCGGGACTGATCAGTTCATAGTTTCTCTCACCGGTGAGGCAAGGCCCAATGCCTCCCGTTACCTGATCAGGATCATTATTTGTTCTTACTGTTTAGAGACATTAGTAGAGAACTTTTCTATCGGGTCTGGTTCATAATACACAAAATAGCGATTGGATTGGCTCGTAGGTTCAGTATATGGTAAAGAATTGAGTGTTCCGCCTGAAATTCCCGGGTTTTCCGTAGCGTCAGGTTCAATTGTAGGTTCAATTGTGGGCGAAATTGTGGGTGTAAAGCTGCGTGTATCTGTTGGGCAGAGCACGACTCCGGTTTCACCCAGCCTGACGCCTGCCTTTTCAAGTGTGATATCAGTGCCTCCCGTTACCTGACCCAGATCGTCATCAGAAAGCTCCATCATGGCCTGTTCGCCTGCGAATTTCTCTTTTCTGTTTTTCATACCGGTTTTCCTCCAGAATTATCGATTCCTTAGGTATTATACGCCCGGCTGCCGGAAAAGGATACTGCTTTTTCACGGGCCACATCATCACACCACCCTCATTTGCCAAATTAAATGGAGGGTAAGGGCTGTATTTAATTTGGCAAATGAGGGGAATGGCATTCATGGAAAAGTACGGTATCCTTTTTCGGGGAAGGTATGTATAATATGTTTGACCGCCCATCATATGACAGGGCGGTGCAGAACAGAAAATATTCGATGAAAGGACAGAAATTATGGGATTATTGGACAAACTGAGTGCAGGAAATGAGCTCGGAAGTGTGCTTGACATGGCAAAGAAGGAATTTGACGGGCTTGAGAAGAGCGGAAAGCTTCCGGATGACATGAAGGAGCTGGCAGGCATTATCAAAAATGCCAATGTGGCAACGCTGATGGCACAGATCCCGAACGCAAAAAAGTATTCCGCCGTTGTGGAGAAGAATCAGGGCCTGTTTTCAAAGGAGCTGATGACAAAAGTGAATACGCTGGCAAAGAAGTTCAGCTAAGGAAAACAGGACTGGCCCTTAATTAATGGGCCTGACTGTGAACCCGGGTTTGTATGGCTTTTTGAAAATTGACCGCAGAAGAAAAATACAGAGGAGGACGAGGCATAAGAAGCTGAGATTTCTCGAGCCCCAAAGGACGATTATTACCGAAAGGAGGGGCGCATTCCTCCCCGCCCTGTAGAGGGCGGAGTATCCTGCGCCATTTTTGATGAAGGGTTTGATGGCCTGAGGATGGATGGGAAGATCAAGACACATGATGATCAAAAGAGCGGAAAAAGAAGAATACGAACAGATCAGGTCCTTCTATTACGAGGTGATCGACGGCTTTGCCGGGAGAGACTACCATCCCCGCTGGGAGAAAGACGTGTATCCGGATCCCCGGGAACTAAGGGAGCTTCTGGAAAGGGGAGAACTGGTTACAGGAAAGCTTGACGGAAGGATCGTTTCAGTCATGGCCTTAAATCACGAATGCAACGAGGGATACAGCCGGTTTGACTGGCCGACGAGGGCGGAAAAAGAAGAAGTCTTTGTGATCCACATGCTCGCCGTGCTCCCGTCATACGGACGGAGAGGTCTTGCAAAAGAAATGGTGCAGTATGCGATCGATACGGCAGGAGAAAACGGAGGAAAAGCCTTGAGGCTCGATGTCTTAAAAGGAAACCTTCCCGCAAACCGGCTGTACGAGTCCTTCGGATTTCAGAAACTCTACACCCTGAATCTCTTTTACCCGGATACCGGCTGGACAGATTTCGAGCTGTATGAGCTGAATATCGAGGGGAAAAGTAACGGACCTGTTATGAAAAACGCCTATCTGGCAGGCGGGTGTTTCTAGTGTATCACAGCGCCGTTTTAGGGGATGGAAGGCATTCGAAAGAGAACTTCTGGAATCTGGCAGAAAAACAGCGACAGGAAGCCCCGGCAGGACAGGTGATCGAAAAGGATAATTCATGACAGCAAGAAATTGGATAACGATTGTTCTGACGGTACTTGTGGCAGCGTTTCTGCTGTGCTCATGTGCCGAAAAAAAGAGAGTCCTGACTCGAGGATGACGGAAGAGAAACCTTCCGTTGTTTCTGTATCGGTATGAAAACGAAAGAAGAACTGAACGAACTGAAAATCGAATATGAAGCAATGAACGAGAAGCTCACTGAGCTGACCGAGGAAGAGCTTGCGCAGGTCGCGGGCGGAGACAACCAAGGCTGTACGGGGCTTCACAAATACCTCAAGACTCTTTGTACCGATAAAAGTCGGATCCTTGTCGATCACGGCGATTCTCTCCAGCAGCAGGTGAGAAGGATCCGAGGCTATTCCCTGTACCCGACTCTGGTTATAAAATCTGCCGTTGTTGCAGCCAGCTTTGCCTGGTTTTCGATGTTCTTTTTCAGCGGCCCTCCGATGATTATCTGATTATCCGGGTAATCTGTCATCAGTTTCCTCGACCCGGGCGCTGCCATTTCGTCATACGGTGATGCGCTGCCGCTCACACTCTGAAGTGCTTCTGCGGTAAGCTCGTTTTCAGTATCTTCGTAGTTTTCCATGATTGATCTCCTCGTTTTGCGAAAGGTGCCGATGCGTTAGGAAACGCGGAATTCTCCGATTCTTTTATACAACAATATAACAAAAAAGTACAATCCGGTTTGTTACCGGTCTTTTTTTATGTGCCAAAAACGGGACGTATAGTGTGCTATACTACTATCGTGACGCGAAAAATGATGTGATTCGCACACGAAAGGGCGACAGAAAGCCGTAAGAAAACGGTCAGAGAAAGGTCCCCGGAAAATTAGTTGAAAAATTGCGGGCAGGTGTGCTATAATGCGCAGGCAATGAAAAGAGAGAAAAAAATTTTTTTGAATTTGTTGTGGTTTTTCAATGTTTTAGTTCCCTGCCGGGGGATCAACCGGCACGTACCCTTTTGTAACTGAATAAGCTTCGTCACTCCGGTTTTTGTGGGTCTGTTAAAGTTCGCTTTTTTTACAGACAGGCGCCAGGACGGCGCGGGAGGAAGGATGTGACAGAGGCGGTACATCAGTGATGTAATATATTTTTGCGACAGCTTTTTGAAAAGGAGGTTGTGTATTAAATTGCGCTGTCCGGAGGGTGAAAAGGTTCGAAGTTTTCAGATTGTAGGAGGATATGATGATGAGCAATACCAAAGTAAATGCAACAGGTTTCATGGACTACGATGAGGACGATGAGGAGGAAGGAGGCCTCAGAAAAGCGAACGGCAGAAAGACACTGGCAACACTCTATGTGTACCAGATCCTCAAAGACAACACCAACAGCAGAAAGCACCTGAGACAGCAGGAGATCATTGACAGACTGGAGGAGTACCCCTATGAGCTTTCCCTGGAGAGAAAGGCAGTGGGAAGAATCCTTCACCTTCTGGAAGATGAGGATGAGCTGGATATCTGTCTGGACAAGGCCACCGGCGCCTGGTATGAAAAGGACAGCCATTTCCGCAAAGCCTGCTGAACAGAATGAAACATGCGTGAAACGTTAATCCCACATAACATGCGTGAAACGTCGGAGATGTTTCACGCATGTTATGCCGGCGCACCGAAAACGTCACATAGGATATGTTATGATCCTTACATCACAAGAGCGAAAGGGGAATATAAATTATGAATGAATTTGATCCTATCATCGGATATGAGGAAGAAAAAAAGGAGTTTGAGCGTCTCTGCGACATCATGAAGCACCCGGACAAGTACCGCGCTCTCGGCGTGAACACCCCGAAGGGACTTCTTCTGATCGGAGAGCCCGGCCTCGGCAAGACCACCATGGCAAAGTGCATCGTAAAAGCCAGCGGCCGCCCGGCATTCACCTGCCGCAAGGACAAGCCCGACGGCGCTTTTGTCAACGAGATCCGCGAGACCTTCCAGAAAGCAAAGGAACAGGCGCCGTCCATCATTTTCCTGGATGACATTGACAAGTTTGCCAATGAGGACAACCGCCACAGAAATGCGGAAGAGTTTGTCACCATCCAGTCCTGCATCGATGACTGCAGAGACAGCGAAGTGTTCGTGCTCGCCACCGCCAATGAGGAGGACTGTCTGCCGCCGTCTCTTCTCCGCGCCGGCCGTTTCGACAAGACCGTGGAGATCTGCGCCCCGAAGGTGGAGGACGCCGCGGAGATCATCCGCCATTACCTCGGACAGAAGAATTTCGTCTCGGACATTGATGCCGATCAGATCGCGCACATCCTTGACGGAAGAAGCTGCGCTGAGCTGGAGACCGTGGTGAATGAGGCCGGCATCTATGCGGGATATGAAAATAAGGAAAGCATCGGCATGGACGATATGGTGAGAGCCTGCCTCCGCGTGATCTTCGGTGCGCCCGAAAGCTTCCGGTATGATGAGGAGTTTCTGAAAACGGTTGCCTGGCACGAGGCGGGACATGCCGTGGTGAACGAGCTCCTGGAACCGGGAAGCGTGAATCTCGTTTCCGTGGCCACCTATAACGGTGACGTGGGAGGCATCACCTCCTATACACAGAACAGGAATTATTTCGGTTCCAAGAAGTTCATGGAAAACCGCGTCCTCTCCATTCTCGGCGGAAAAGCTGCTACGGAGATCACCTTCGGCACCACCGACGTGGGCGCCAACAGCGATCTGAACAGAGCCTTTAACATTGTGGAGCGTTTTGCCGACAACTACTGCACCTACGGTTTCGGAGAGTTTGAAAGAAGCTCCAACATGGGAACCCATGCCATGGACCGCAAGGACACCGTGATCTCCCTGGAGATGCAGCGTTACTATAACGAGACCCGCCGCATGCTCTGCGAGCACCGCGCTCTCCTTGACCGTGTGGCCACGGCTCTCATGGAGAAGAAGACCCTCCTCAGAAAAGATCTGGAGGAGATCTTCGCCGCCTGATATGTACCAACATGCACCCTCCTGTTGCCCGGCAGCAGGAGGGTGCATGGCGTTTGGGCAGTGCCATTCACCCCCGGCCAGGACGTACCGTCCCCCCAGACAGGACGTACCAGGGATGGTACGTCCTGTCTGCTATCATAGGGGAGGAGGTGAAAAGCAGTGAAAATTGACATTAAAAACTTAAACATATGGAAGGAGTTCTCCGTGGAGGACATCGCGCAGACAGACCGGCGGGTGATGTACTTCCCGCTCGATCTTCGGACAAAGCTTGCCGATGTCCCGGAGGCAGCTCAGGCGGCGGATTCCCTTTACCGGGCGCAGACCGAAAACCATGCCGGCTTCTGCATTGACATCGGGTGGGGCGGCTTAACAGGTCAGGACAGTGCTCTGGAGATCCTTGACACGGCCTTTGACTACATCCGGAATTTTGACCCGGAGGAGCATACCTATGACAGCAGGGGAACGGAAAACCTGATCAGGAGCGGCCTTGCGGGTGCAAAGGAGCTGATGCTTAAAGTCCGTGAGGAAATCTTCGAACAGAAACGTGTGACATTCAGCAATGAGTATTGGGATCCGTTTGATTAAGGAAGTGGCCGAAAACCTGCGGATTCACCGCAGCGTGACATATGCCGCGTAAGAATCTTTAGGTTGGCCCGTGACTTTACCCATGAGCCAACCGCCTTTTCCTGACAGAAGCGGGGTGACTCCGGTGCGATTTATCTGCACAATGCAGGAAGATAAATGTGCAGATATCAATTGCAAATCTGCACATTATCCGATAATATATATGCAGATAAACGGGAAAAGGCTCAGCAAAACTGAGAGAATAGAACAGACGGTATTAAACAGCATACTTCCTGTGTCCAAATCAGAGATCTGCGGATTCCTGCCGGATATCAGCCCTACGACCGTTGAATCCGTACTTGGTAAAATGGTAAAAGCCGGCACGGTAAAAAAACTTGGATTTGCAAGAGCAACAAAATATGTAAACGCGAAGTATATTGAGGATTCATCGTCAGAATCCGGCGATACGAGGAGAAACCGGGTCGTAAAGATTTAAAAGGTTATTTTGAAGTAAAATATACAAGGTATGAAACTTCTGAAATGTTTAGAAAGAGGTGAAATATGGGATATATCAGAGAGTATCCTTCCGGAAGAAGGATCATGGAAATTGACAGTGACTCCATCAAAGACTATCCGTCCAGCCGGACAGAGTACCATATCGACAGCAGAGCCGTGAGAGACTATCCCTCCGGAAGAATCATATATCAGTTTGACGGGGACTATATCAACGAATACCCGTCCGGGAGACATCTCAGACAGTATGACGGCAGGTATCTGAAGGAATACCCTTCCGGGCGAAACCTTCTTCAGGTCGATTCCTCCGGCATCTGTGAATATCCTTCCGGCCGGAAGATTTATGATATCGAGGGCTACGTTCCCACCCACGGGATCCTTGCTTTCCTGATGACATACTGACGGAGTATGCCGGTATTACAATGTGGCTGCGCTTAGGTCAACAATCTGATCAGTTGCAATACTAATCTAAGCACCTGGAAACCCATAAAACGTGCGGTTTCCAGGTGTTCTTTTCATCCTTGAATAAACGAGAGAATGCCGCCCCGAATCCGGTATATTGTGTGTACTATAGTATCGGCTGAAGGAAAATCTTTTCCTCCTGTTACGCCGGAATTCCCAGATGCCCGTGGACACATACAGTGCCGTAGGGAGGAAGATCTCCTGCTGCAATCCGGAGAATGCGGCCGCCCGTGGTCAGCTCGGCATCGGCGAGGGAAAGCGTAAGCCCCTCGGGCAGATCAGAGACGGCGAGGGAGAGCGCCGTGACAGGCTGATCGGTAAGATTTTCAACAAACCAGTCGATCCGGATGCCGTCGGTCCGGTGGACGCAGATCGCCCGGACACTTAATGGAGCAGTCCCGTTCGCTTCGGGGAATTCTTCAAAGAAGGGGGTGGCATCCGCAGTGATTCCTTCCTCGTGGATTCCTCCCTGAAGGATCCCGTACTCGGCTGTTTCCGCAAAAGCAAAGAGGGAGATGCTTTCGGCACCGTCTTTTCCGGAAATCCAGAGCTTCGCCCTGCCGCCGGATTCTCCTGTCAGGGAAAGTCTCATCGGAGCGGCGATTGCGGTTCCGATCCCTCCCATGCCGTAGTCATTGCCGCAGTAATACATCCGAAGAGTATCCTTAAGACGTATCACGCTCGGGTAGGATACGCTCTGATCCTGCCATCGGGTTTTCCAGGGAAGGAAATGCAGTTCTCCGACATCGCGCACCTTGGGCGCCAGGGCGAGGTTTTCACCGTACCGGGTTCCGCGGGCCCAGTGAATGCCGTCAGTGCTTTCCGCGTAAGCGATGGAATATACGCCCCAGCGGGAGCCGATGGCGGAATACCAGTGGCGCCACAGACCGTCCGGATCGCGGAAGGCAGGCCCTCCGGTGGAGGCGATGTTCTCATAGTCCCTCATCGTGGAGCGGCGATGCACGGCGCCGTGCCGTTCCCAGGTAATGCCGTCGGACGAAGTGGCATAACAGCAGAATTTCTGCTGGTCGGTAAATACATTGTCTCCCAGCGTGGGGCAGCCGGTATAGAAAAGATGGAGAAGATACCCGTTTTCGGTCTCTTCCTGATAGAGCCCGCCTCCGGCGATGCCCACGATGGGGGTAAACGGTTCTCCTTCGGGCGGAAGGACCGGGTTGTGTTCGTACTTTTTCCAGTGATACAGGTCCTCGGACCATGCTGCCCCAAGGCCGGGGAAGGCATTTAAGCCGGAACCGTGGCCGCAGTTTCCGGAATACATCATGTAGTAAAGTCCTTCCCGGATCTTAACGACGTGGGGAAGCACGCACCAGGCAAAGTCAAATGAACCCGGTGTTGTGTCGTTGGTAAGGACTGCTCCGTAATGGGTAAAGTTCTCCGGGTCATCTGCCGGTGCCGTGGCCAGATGGATCTCACGGCGGCGGGAGCCTTCCTCATAGGTATTTTCCGGATCGGTGGAATCCGCGGCATAAAAAAGAAAGATCGTGTCCTTCTCCAGGATCGCACAAGGGTTCATCGTGATTGAATGGCCGAAGATCCCGTCGGCGGTGATGACCGGCGTTTCCTTTCGAACCCAGGCAATATTTCTTCTCAGTTCGCTTTCCTTCATCTGTCTTTCCCTGACTTCCTTTTCCTGTCGGTTTTTAGCATTTCCCTGATTATACCATGAGCCCCTGCAGGATCATAAGCCTTCAGCGTTTTCCGTGTAAAACGCTGCATTTTTCGGATCCGCCTCGATCAGGGCATCGCAGAGATACGGGATCAGCACCTCCGCGTTTTTCGGAGAAAGCCAGACATGCTCGTCTTCTCCGCCTTCCATGACCGGGGCTTCGAGAACATCCAGCAGACGGATCACGATGATCTCCGGACTGCCCGCTTTTTTCAGCGCGTCTTCCACCCATTGATCCGCTTCCCCGCCGGCATAAACCAGGAGATCACATTGAGAGATCCGGAGAATGTCATCTTCCGTGGGCTGAAAACCGTACAGATCCGCGCCTTTCTCAGGAAGCAGTGTGAGATCGGTGTCCGCGGCTTTTTCACCGAGGATGTTCCGCACCCAGTCATATACCGGGGACACCGTTATTACAATGGAAAGTTTTTCGCTGTGGGAAATGGATTGATTCTCACAACCGTTAAGAATACCGCAAAGAATCAGTACGGGCAGCAGGACAGCCAGCGTTTTTTTCATGTTGTCCATATTCCTTTCTTCTGATGACCGCCTTACTGTATGTCCGGGGCCGCTGTTTTTTCTATGGAGAAGGCCCCGTCATCCGCAAGCTCCATCACAGCCTGTTTCTCTGAAAATTTCTCTTTTCTGTTCTTCATACCGGTTGCCCCGGAAATGATATATTCCCAGATATTATACGCGCTTTCCCGGAAAATTGATACTGCCGTTTTTCCTGTCAGGACCGCTCCTCACACGACTGAAGCACGAGGATGCGCCGCCGCATGTTCCAATTGATGCTCAAGACAATGTCAGCAGATCCTGTGCTTATCAAGGAAAAGCCGGAGGTCATCCATGGCTTTTGTCAGAACGTAAGGTTCCGGGAGCATGACGATCCGGAACCTGAGATCCTCATCCCAGTCAAATCCCGTGCCCGGGATCACGAGCACGTGGTACTCGTGTAAAAACTGCATGGCAAAATCCGTTGCATTCCGGAAATCAAACTTTGTACGGTCGATGCCCGGGAACAGATAGAAAGCGGCTTTGTTTTCCACAAAGGAAACCCCGTCAATCTTTGAAAGTCCCTCACAGGTCGCCTTTCGCTGTTCAAAGAGACGGCCGCCGGGAACGAGCATCTGCTGCGTACTTTCACTGTCGACAAGGGCAGCCGGAATCACAAGCTGTGTGAGCGCGTTGCCGCACAGGCGCATGGAAGCCAGCTTCATCACGCCGTTTTTCACTTCATCCAGTTCGCCTTTGGGGCCGGAAAACACCATCCAGCCGCAGCGGAATCCGCAGATGATATGACTCTTGGAGAGTCCGTTGAAGGTGACGCAGGGCACATCCGGCGCAATAGCGCCGAGGGACTCATGCCGAAGGCCGTCCATGACAAGCCGGTCGTAAATCTCATCGGCAAGGAGCACCAGATGATGCCTTCTGGCAATATCGGCGATCGCCACAAGTGTTTCATGACTGTAGACGGCACCGGTGGGGTTATTGGGATTGATCACCAGAATGGCTTTTGTGCGATCCGTGATTTTCTTTTCGATATCCGTGATATCAGGATTCCACGCGTCAAGCGGATCACAGCGGTAAAAGACGGCTTTCCCGCCGGAAAGATAGGCATTATTGCTCCAAAGGGAATAACAGGGCGACGGCAGAAGGACCTCGTCTCCGTTTCCGATCAGCGCATCCATGATCATGGAGGCGGCTTCGCTGACCCCGTTGCAGATGAACACATCATCCGGCATGATGCCCTGCAGGCCCCGGCCGATGTGGTAGGTGCAGATGACATTTCTGGCATCTTTCATGCCGCGCACATCACAGTAGGGGACGGCTTCGTCGATGTGCAGCGCTATCGCCTGGCGGACGGGATTCGGCAGTTTAAATCCGAAACGGCCGGGATTTCCCGTGTTGAGTTTCAGGACACTGGTTCCTTCCGACTCCATGCGGAGGGCTTCCTGATATAAGGGGCCGCGGATATCGGAATGAACGTACGCGAGTCTGTCTGAACATGCTATCATAATTTCTCCTTTCTGATGACGGAAGGGTTTGGTTTCGATGGGCCTTCCGGGTTCCGGACGGCTCAGTTTTACAGCAAAAAAGCCCGTCCTTTGTTCTCATAAGGACGAGCTTACAATCTCTCGTGGTACCACCTTACTTCATCCATCCCTTACGGAAAGGACCTTGTTGACCGCCATCACGGCCAGGCGCTGTGTTGGGCGCACCCATCGCCACTTACTGATAGGGGAAAGCCCTACGTTCCGCGCGCCACTCCAAGGCTGCATCCTGCGATTCCACCCTCCGCTCTCTCACCAACCGGCGTCTCTCTCATGCGGCTTCCCTGCAGGAACTCCTCTTCATCGTGTTCTTGTTCAGTGGTTGCAATATACCACATTCTGCTGTCTTTGACAAGTCATAGTCTGACTGAGTATCTGGCAATCCATGGCTGCTCTTCCGATTTTGCAATCGGGGTCAAAGAAATTCAAGTAACCGTTGCTTTTTTCTCTTTCCTGCGGGGATACGCAGGGACGGTTCTGGTGCTTTCTTTTGGGTATCCGGGATAGTTCATCATGAATGTCTCCGCTGCTTTTGATATCAACAGTATATGTCAATGCATCAATTTATTTCACTTGCGACATTGAGTTTAAAGGGACCGGTCGCATTTTTTTCGTTTTGAAACAAAGAATAAGACTGTTCGATTCAAAAGTACGGAGATATGTGATATCTGACGCCATATTGCTTACGATCCGCGTTCCTATATTGTGTTCCGGTCTGATTTCATCTCTCAGAGAAGTTAAATGGGCAGTGACATCATAATAAGGGCAGTTGTCGCGAAGCCTGATCACAAGATTATCATCCGTGATGACAGTGCGCATGTCGATCATCGGAGTTGAAGAACTGTTTTTCGGGAAGCCGTGTCTGACAATATTCACTGCCAGTTCTTCAAATGAGAGCGCCGCGAGGTATCCTGTCCGGCTGTCGATCTTATGTCCTCTGCAAAACAGCATGATCTGTTCCGACACAAGACAGGCATCTTCTTCGCTTCGAACGTTAAGCGATATCTCATCTCCGGGATTCAGATAAAAAGAATCCGGAAGATGAAGGAAATCACGTTTTTCCGGGCGCTTTCCGCGTAATCGGATCCAATTAAAAATGTAAATGGAAATCAGCGTAAGCGCATCACTGACTGTGCAGCACGCGAGAATACCATAGTCTCCAAACAGTTTTCCCATAAAGTATGCGGATAATACAACAAGTATCAGGCGTGTGGCAATCGTAAGAAGATTCATATTCAATTGTAAATGAATCGCCTGCAGGTATTTGATACGGCTTTCAACAAGCGCCTGTAAAGGAATCTGAATGGCGAGTACACGGAGGGCAAACACTGCCATATCGTAAATGGCACCGTCCTCTGTAATATAGAGGCAGGCTATAGGCTTTGCGAAGAAAAACATGAGAACACATACAGCACCTGTACAGAGAAAAATCATGCGGTTCTTACAGTTATCTACCGCTTCAATGCCTTCAGCATTAATCTCACCATAGTATACGCCCGTGAGAAGAGAAACCGCAGATGCGATTCCGGCTCCGAAAATCTCGGCAAAGTTGGAGAAATTGTTTCTAACTGAAAAAGCCGACATTGCGGCGGTTCCGCCGTAAGAAATGATGGCAGTATTCAGGATGATCGGACGCAGAGTATTGGCAAGTCTTCGGACTGCTTTTTCGCTGCCATATACAAGCATACGAAGGAATTCCCTGACGGGAATATCCGGCTTTACAAAATGGAGCATGCGGTTCTTTCTAAGGAAGAATGTGCAGAGATATAACAGGTTCATGTAGCTGGCCAAAGCTGTTGCAAGGCCGATTCCGAAAATTCCCCAGCCAAGCTTTATGGCGGCAATATCCAGGATCACATTGGATACCGCTTCTATGATCGCTCCTCTGCCAATAATCTTTCGTCCCGTATCAAGCTGAAAAGCCGGCGCAAGAACCGCTGTCATGATCAGCGGCGGGGCTCCGATACTTATGCCCGTCAGATATTTTGCCGCTGTATCGGTAAGTGCTGCCGCATTTCCTGATGCACCAAGCAAAACGGCAAATGGTTTTGCAAACGCTAAGAGAAGGACAGTAATAAGAAGCGAAGCTATTACACCTGCATAAACCGCTGCACTTACAAATCTGGAAAAATTCTCTTTGCTGCCTCTGCCGATCTCCTGCGAGCAACGCACCTGCATTCCGACAGCCAAAAGCCCGCTGATCATCCCGAGGATACTGAAAACGGGATGAATGATTCCTTCAGCCGCCATAGCATCATGTCCCAGAAAACGGCTGATAACAACCCCGTCTATGAATCCGGAACCGACCTGAGAGAGCTCCATGACTGACCCTGTCAGAAACAGGGAGATAAACATTTTATCGGTAACTGCATTCCGTTTATTTGATTTTGAAACCGGTTTCATCACTAAATCCTTCGATGTTTTTTAGATTTTCCCTTTCCCGAACGAATCATGTTCACAGATTGTGGGTCAGTTTCCTTATGTTCAGGTTGGATACACAGGGACGGTTCTCGCGCATTTTGTACATGCAGAGGGGAAGCACATCTTCCCCTTGCCCCACATCTGGCAATAGCGGCCTGCCGGCCGCTCGCTGACAAGGGATGAGGCAGGGAGGCTTCCGGTCTCGGGACAGGGCTTTTTCGCGGGAAGGATGTGAGATCAGGCAACAAATCGCCTGCGGGAAGTACCACCGGGGGAGAAAATGAAGGCGTATCCCGCTGTTTTCATGTATTCCCGAAGGTCAGCGTTGACAGGTGTTTTGGCATGGAGCCGATGACAATGAGCTCGTTTTCCTCATCGAGACAGTAGTAGATCCGGAGCATAGACTCCCCGTGTCCCTGTTTCAGATGCCAGTCGAGCGGAACCGAAATCCCGTGATAGCTGATGTGATACTCGTTGGCATAACGCCGGTCATTGTAGGTGATCTCATCGACGGGCGAGAGTTCAAAGGGCATATTGAATTTCTCTGAGCAGCGGCGATTGGCCTCGTCCATGGAAAGATGCCGGAAATGCACCTCCCAGAGCTCATTAGCAAGATAATCGAGGGCCGCGCATGACACCTGCGGGTCATAGGATCGAAGATCCGGGTTGGAAAGACGGGACCGGACCTTGTCATCGAACACCAGATGATCGCTGAAGTGCTTCTCCGCCCAGTCGGCGACACCGCTCATGGAATCCGGGCGGTCCAGCGTCCGGCGAAGAAAATCGATCTCGGCATCCTTTTCCGCCAGTTCTCTGTTTTTCTGTTCCAGTTCCTCCGCCTGAAGTTTCCGGAGTTCCGTTTTCTCATTTTCCACCCGCGCGGTGTACTGCTTCTGGCGCTCGACCTGTTCCCTAAGCTGGAAGATCTGCTCATCCTTTTCGTCAATTTCTTCTCGGGCATTTTCGGAGATGCGGTCAATTTCCTGCTGCCATCTGGCATCAGACAGGGCGCTATCTGCCATAGCCGTTTCTTTGGCCTGCGCGAGACTTTCCAGAAGATTTGCCCTCGTAGTGGAAAGGAAGGGAACCGGGCCGTACGAGATGGCTTTCCCTCTCGGCCAGCAGTAGCACTGTTCCTTTAGATTCGCCATCGTTTCATCGATGCCGGCTTTCCCGTCCGCGTGAAGCTTTTCAATACCGCTTCCGGCGCATACGGGATCCACAAGGAGGATGTCACCTTCCCGGCAGTCGATGCCCAGGAGGGAGCGGAACCGGTCAAGCTGCGCCGTCTCCAGATCGTAGACAAGACAGAACCCGATCATGTCCTGCGCAAATCGGTCGGCGTCAAACCGGAACGTTTCCTTCTGCGCTTCCAGAGAAATTTCCCGGAGTTTTGCCTCCATGTCACCCGGAAGCGAATGCAGGCCGTCATAGGCCGGCAGCGGAAGCGCACCGCCGACCGTGAATTTCTTCCCGGTAAGATCAAAGCCGCTTCCGGGATTTTTGAGAAGTGGGGACAGTTCGGGCTTTTTCGCGCTCTTTCCCTTAGGCAGGGTCTGCGGTTTTATAGGGCGGTCATCCGGTTCGACGAAAACCACCAGGGGAAGCTGGTTTTCGGGGTCATTTTTGATCTCCAGGAAATCCTTCAGAAGATCCTTGGTCAGATCGTGTTTCTTCCCGTCCAGAGGAATGATCTGCCGGAAACCGAAATCCGGATGCTCTGAAAGCTGCCGGATAACGGCGAGCCGGTAAACAAGAGCCGGTTCGGCTGTGGTCGGCGGTTCATTGACCAATGTCCGGAAGCCGCAGAAAAGCCTGTCATCCACGATTTTAAAACTGATATCGGTACGGAAATTTCTGCCGGCGACAGGCTGCCGCGCCTGATCCGCATTCCCGGGATTTGATCCGAGATCCGGTTCGGAGACCAAAAGGCTCCATTCCCCGGCTTCTTTGTTAAATACGATATCCACCACAAATCCGGTGCTGAGATGCAGGGAAGAAAGACAGCTGTCATCGACGGTTTTATATTGAGACGGATCCGGCGCGCAAGAAAGCTCCCCGGGGCAGTTTTCCCCCAGCCGGTGTTTCAGCCAGTCAATACAGGTGAGCGCGGCAAGCCGCAGACCGTCATGCACATCGGTCTTTTTGTCGTCCATCTGCGCAAAAAGCTGATAGGTGGGATAAGTACGGTTTCTAACAAGTTTCACCACATTGTAGTCAGCCATGAAATGTCATCCTTTCCGAAAAAGAAAAATCAGTACACAAAAAAGTATAGCACAAACCACACCCGCTGTACATGAGCTGCGTGAAATGCAGCGTAGCCAAACATGAGGTGCGTGAAACGCTGTCTGGCGTGAAACGGCGAAGCTGTTTCACACCAGGCAGTGTGTATGACGGGCATGTCCCGACGCTTGGGTGAAAGTCCCAAGGAGCGTAGTTGCCGACGAATCCGATAGCGACTTGCAAGCTTCATGCCGTGAGGCATGGGGGAGAAGAAGCAATAGCGAAACCGTGGCCCTACG
>JAZUHZ010000250.1:0-35786 GCA_045642005.1 Candidatus Avilachnospira sp. | reverse complement strand
AAAAGGGATACCCGAAGGGGAGGAAAAGATGTCCCGCCTTATTATCTGCCTGATCAATGCAAAACGAAATGAAGATATCGCAAAGGCGGCTGAAGACCCTGTTTTCAGGAAAGAGCTGTATGCAGCATATGGTATCTGATGATTTTCAGTGAACGTAAACGGAGGCCTCGTGTGAGGCCTCCGTTTACGTTCACTATGTCTTCCGAACTACGCTGAATAAAAATGTGGGCCATGTCTTTGAAACTGCTGCAACAAAACGCGGCCTGGGAAGCTGACTCCTGTCTCTTTCCGGCAATCAGCAATGGATCTGAACATCTGCAAGGAATGAATTGATTTTCTCTGTACTATCAATCAGTGTCTGTATCTGGGAATACCGGATCCTGTCATCGGTGCGGCATGGCCAGAAGCGGTAATTGTCCGGAGTGGTGACCGCGTTTTCCTCGATATCCCGCATCACCACTTCCAGTTCAGGTTCACTGAGACGGCTCGGGTCCTCCGGAAGATCAATCTTCGCCATTCTGACCGCAACATCGATATATCTCTTTTCAAAGGCGAGCTCCTCTTCACTCATAGTCGACAGATATCCTAATGACCTTTGAATCGGAGTTGCATCAAAATAATCTGTAATGAGAAGATCTCCCTCCGAATACACGTTTCCGCGGTCCGTGTCCGTATAGAAATACGGTTCGTCCCCGTATATGATATCCTCCGCTTCTCTTTCTGAAATCTTTTCTCCGTTCTTCTTTTTTCCTTTCCGGAAAACGGAGCAGAGATGATCTTTCAGTCTGCTTCTTGTCTCCTCATCTTTCAGATTCTCCGGTCTTGTAATCATTGTCAGGTATTGCAGATATGCTTTTCTGGATATCATGATCGTCCTGATCCGAAGGCCTCCGGCTCTCCGGATCCACTCTTTCATGATTTCTCTCTTCTCCATACATTTTCTGTATGTTTCCGTAAATCCACGGTAAAAGTGTTCTTTATACTGATGGAACATCTGTCTGACTCCGGAAATCACAGGCACGGAAGCATTAGCATTGCTGTCGGCTGTAAACAGACTGGAATCTCCGCAGTCCTCATACCGGTCACTGATCTTGGGAAATGCAAGAGAATACAAAAGAGAATTATCCACATATTTTTTACCGGGGTAAACACGAATCTCATCATATGGCCTCATAATCGTCTCTAAATCCACCGGTACCACTTTACTTCCTGAAGCAAGAAAATTATATTTGTGGAAATCTGTTCCTCCGGTAATGAGGATGGCAGTGAACAGAACGCCTAAATTGTAATAAAAGTCACAGGCCTCCTTCTCATCACTTGCCGGACGATTCACGACAAATTCAAAAAAACCATACTGATCCCCAATGCACACCACGTCCGGCACTTTGATGCTTTCTGAAAAGAACTCGTCTGAAAAGTTTTTAAACCACCGGTCGATTCTGCAGTCTCTTGGTTTGAAAACCATTTTCCCTGCGTTCGTCTCTATGATTGCCGTGGTATTCCCGCCTTTGCGGACGCTTTCGTTCCATCTTTTGATGTTTTGAATCCGTGTCAGTCTCCGACCCTCAAACAGCCCTTCGGAAAGCGATTCCGCATTTTGGGAAATCAGGTCCAGCATGGTCGTCATTCCGTTTTCAAAACTCACGGTTTTTCTGGAAAAAAGGTCATATAAAAGCGGAAACCTGTCCTGAAAACAGCCGGGGCCTTCTTTCTCCATGCCTGTCAGCAGTTTTTCCGCGGCGGCCCGCCGCACCTCCGCCGGAATCTTTTTTGTATCGATTCCCCAGAACGGATTATCTTTTAATGCAATATGATCGACCTCTTCCCTGAGCACAGGCTGAAGAATCTTGTATAATTCAAAGAAAAGATCTTCCTCGACAGACTGTACACAGTCATCGGTAAGCGTAAAAGAGTAAGACCTTCCGGTAATATTCTTCATACATTCCTGACTAAAAGGTCTGAGCCATTCTTTTATTCTGTTTTCAAAAATATTACGCATTCAGGTTAATCCCGCAGTTCGTCGGTTTTCATTAATAAACGTTGATAATAGCCCTTATGGAAGAATTCACAGCAGTCCCTGTCTTTTCCTTTATAATTTCCGCATCCTGTATGCTTCGCCCTTGCTCTGCAGCCGGTGGTACATACATTAAAATAGCCGCATCTCCTGCAATCCGGGTTTTCGTCATAGACTTCCGAAAGTTTCATCGAACCGATAGTTAGAAAACTGCTGTCTGACAGAATTTCACAAAGACCATGATCCAGTATCAACGGAAAACCGGAAACATCCTCCCGGTTTTCCGCATAGGATATACACGGCAGACAATGCCCTGAGGCGTCAAGATACATATGGAATCTTGCTGAATTGCAGGCATAACAGTTTTTCGCCACGGCGTCCGGATTTTTACCGGCAAACGGAATCGTTATGTTTCCCTTCCGGTCCATAAAAAGATATCCCGCACAGTTGACCGCCATCTCCGGTTTCATTTCCTTCCAATCATATAGAAAAGATTCCAGAATTCCGATCAGTTCCTCTGTTTCGAGGAATTCTCCTTCCATGTTTTTCGCAGCGCCCTGCTTCACAAGACGATTGATTTTCAGGGACTCGCATCCGCCCTCTGCAAGCCAGCGGATGCTGTCTTTGAGGTATCTGCTGTTCCGCCTGAAAATGCACATTTCAGCCGAAGTTCGGATTCCGTGCTCCCGACAGGCTTTGAACGCTCTTTCTATGTGATGGTCTGCCTCCGGTACCTGCCTGAGCCAGCTGTGCATCCCGAACGCCCCGTCATAGGAAAGCGAGATCCGGGGTTTTATTCCCCGCGCATTCAGATTGTCAAAAAAGTGCTCATCAATCAAAAATCCGTTGGAATAAATCGTCGCCACCCTGATTCCTTTTTCGAGAAGAAGATCCACGATCTTCCAGAAATCCGGATGAACCAGAGGCTCTCCTCCGGTCAGAGATACGCTGAACACGCCTGCTTTTACGAACTCCTCCGTGATTATTTCAGCCTCCCCGAGAGACACATCTCTGCCTGTGCCGCACGGAGCATCCATATAGCAGTGTCTGCAATGATAATTACACCGACCTGTGATACTCCATTGAACTGTATCGATATAAGCATTCGGATATTTTTTGAATTCCTGTTCCTTTGTTATGCGCGGCTGTGCCGAGGGAAAGCAATCCAGATAACCTTCGCGCTGTACTTCTTCCAGGCGCTGTCTGTCCTCATCGGTAAAAAAGAGACCTTCAAAATCCACTTCTCCGGTACATAAAGAAATCAGACCGGATATTCTGTAAAACCTGAAATCGGTATGACCGGTAATCTGATTAACAATACCAAACGGCAGTCCGTTCCATCCTCTGAGCACGATATGATTTTTCAGTCTGTAGTATTTTCCCATCTCAGGTCACGTCGCTGATTACGGATTTGATATATACTTTAGCCGGCATCATCCTTCCATTATCCCATCGGAATTTTACAGAGTTGAATTCTGTCTTATAGGAAACACCGTTATTTTCCTCACAGAAAGACATCCGGTTAATATTGCGCCACCGCCTGTCTCCTATGCCATAATTCTCTGACAGGATTCCAAGCCTCGAAAGTTCTTCTTTCCCGGCACGGAATCTTGATATCCCGAGCACGGGTCCGAACTGACCGTCAGGAAGTACATCCAGCATCACTTCTGTCATGATTCCGTTTCCCAGAACTGCCGGCAGCTGTTCTTTCATCGTTCCCTGAGGAAGCGTATATCCGATGCCGGAAAGTCCATTCAAAAAGGCTTTGTGTTCTTCCGCCGGGTTTGTTTCCCGGATTTTAAAACTGATTCTTGTTGATTTTACCCCTCTTCCGGAAAATAAAATGGCATAATAGGGTTCCCAGTTTCCGGGAGCGCGTTCAAAGATCTCAGACAGCATTCGAAACCGATTCTCTTCTCCCTGTGTCCTGAGATACGTGAACAGATGTTCCATTGTATACGATCGTCTGGGAATCAGATAGCTGTTGGGATATGATGAGTTTTCAGACAAGTCAAATTCATAAAACTGATACAGATCCCCCGACAGATCGGAGGGAACACTGAGGATGAGATCATGTCTCGGAATGCCGCATAAAGTGATTTCAAACAAAAAATGCGGTATCGTTTCCGGTACGGGGATCCGCTCCAGACATTGAGAAATCAGGTCCGGTTTTTCCACACCCAGAAGCGTTTGATCGATTCCGCGCTGCCGAAACATTGCATATAGATTTGTCAATCCGGTTTTTATATCCGTCATCTGCTTATCAGAAACGCATGCGATGCAGTTTCAATGCCTTTCATAGTTTTTTAATGCGATTGCCAATGCTCCCGGAAACCAGGCAGCATAACAGGAGGGATTCTCTCTGACATCTTTTTCCAGGTCATCGATTCTGATATACTTCATTTCTTCCGCTTCTTCCGGATTGCATCGAAAGCTGCCTGCCCATGTTCCGACCAATACATGATCGTACTCATACTCGGTGAGGCCGTTCGGAAACACCTCTCTGTAAACAAAGGAGCCTGCTTCGGTAAGTTCTGTATCAAAACCGGCTTCCTCCATCAGGCGGCGGTGCGCAGCCTCTGTCAGCAGTTCCCCATCCCTCGGATGGGAGCAGCAGGTGTTGGCCCAGAGCCCTGCCGAATGGTATTTGCCGGAAGCACGTTTCTGAATCAGGAGTTCATCCTCCTTAAAAATAAATACGGAAAAAGCCCGGTGCAGCATATCTTTTTTATGTGCCTCGAGCTTGTACTCCACACCTGTCTGTCTGTCATGAAGATCAACCAGTATGATTTTTTCTTCCATTGTTCCTCCCGGGATGCCTCTTCACAGATTATTCAACCTGTCGGATCACCATATCATAGAAAAGGCCCTTTTTCTCCATCAGCTGCTGATAGTTTCCTTCCTCCGCTATTCTTCCCTGATCCATTACAAGAATCCGGTCACAGTTCACAATGGTAGAAAGCCTCTGCGCGATAACGACTCTGGTGCACTCCAGTCTGTCGATACAGGCACTGACAGAATTCTGTGTTTTATTATCCAGGGCGGACGTCGCTTCATCAAAGAACAGGATGGAAGGTTTGGCTACCAGAGCTCTGGCAATCAGTACCCGCTGCTTCTGACCTCCAGAAAGTCCTCCGTCCCCTTCTGTGACCAGTGTATTCAGCCCCATCGGAAGCTTGTCGATCACCGGTTTGAGACTTGCCGCTTCAATGGCCTCTTCCACCGCCTCTCTGGTTACATTCGGGGCCGTAATAATGATATTGTCATAGATGCTCGCATTGATCGTATCACCGTTCTGCAGAACAACACCCATTTTTTTTCTCAGTTCACGCTTATCTACGTTTTCGATATCCTTATCATCGTAATAGATCCGGCCTTCCTGCGGCTTTTCAAATCCGAGAAGAAGCTTTAATAAGGTCGACTTGCCGCATCCGGACATCCCGACAATTGCCACATACTCGCCCGTTCTGATATGAATGTTCAGGTTTCTGAGAACCGGCTGTTCCGGATTATATCCGAACGTCACCGCTTCTACCCGGATATCTCCCTCAACTTTTCCGGGAAGTTCAAGACTTGTATCATGTTCCGGCAATGTAGACAGGATCGGTTTCAGATTCTCCCATACAGGGAGCAGCGAGGTAAAGTTCATCAGACTGGAGGCAAGCTTCATCATAGCCGCATTAAAGGCGGTCGCAGCGGTCGTGAATGCCATGAAATAGCCCATGGTAAAGGATGTCCCGGGGCTTGTTACAGCAAGAAAATAAAAGAACATCATGCACAGATTCGGAAACGCTTCCATCACCACACCGTTGGCCCTGTCATAGGCATCCAGTGACCTCTCGATGGCGGTCTCCTGCGTGTACAGACGCATATAGCGGTCTACCGCTCTTGTTTCGGCCCCGGAGATTCTCAGCTTGTCAATTCCACCGATATACTGCGTCAGCATGGACGTCATCCGGTTTCCGACAGCTACCATTTCTTTGCTGAGTCTTTTTTTCATCAGAGAAATGATCACTACGATCACAAGATAAATTCCCAGAAGGATCAGATCCTTCTGTGTCATTTCCCTGCTGTAAGTGTTCATCTGTGTGATGTACATCAAAGAAACTGCCGCCGTCAGAAGCGGCACCACGACGGAACTCTGAAATGCGTCCAGGAGTCCGGAAATCCCCAGTGCACGCTGCGCAAGTTCAGCACTGTCATACTTTTTGACGAAAGACTCCGGCAGATTCATCAGTCTGTCCATGGTAGCCGCCTGAACAGCATACTTCACTCTGCTGATCAGCCTGATATTGGAAAGATTCTGTACCATGGTGAATGCAATATTACCAAGTCCCATCGAGATAATCATCGCGCAGACCGCAATCAGACCGCCTTTATTGGCGGCGGGAATAAAGGAATCATAAACCATCTCATTGAGTTTATTGATCAGCATCCCTCCGATTGCCATAAAAACCATCATCAGGATCAGCCGGATCACATCGTCTGCATTGATCGACGGCAGAATGTACTTTGCGAGTTCTGAAACACCGATTTTTTTCCTTTCAAAGGGTTTATAGAACATCGCGGCACCGGGGCTGACTTTCTCCGCCTTATCGGAGGTTACCTTTTCTGTTTCTCCGGTATCCGGTCTCCACAGAGAATAACCGTGCCTTCCCGGCAGGACAGCAACCGGGATCCGTTCCTCCCCGTAATAACCGAGCACCGCTCCGACATCATTTTTTTCCCATCCGTTTTCAAGAAGAATATCCCTCTGTACAAAACCACCGATTCTTGCAATATCGGAAACCGAAAAGGATTCTCCGCAGGCCTTTTGTACCGTGCCCAGACCGGGAACATCTATCTTCTGATATCCGCATACTTTTGAAACGGCATCAAACAGAAGGTTCCCCGTGCTGCTCTCTGCCTGCGCGATTTTTCCCTTGCGGATGATCTTTCGCATTGCCTTGAGATTATCCTGCCTGAGTTTTGCCGTATATTCTCTGGAATCGGCGATATGCTGTCTGTCACCGTCTGCAATCCGGAGCCGCAGGGTTCGGATGGAATCTTCAAATGATTCGCCTTCTTTTCCTTCATAACGCAGGGCGTTCAGGAAATCCTGCTCGATTTTTCGGGTATCCGGGATTTCTTCCAGCGAAACCGGATCAATCGGCTGGATTAAAATCCTTAAATGCCTGCCTTCTGTTCCGACAATATCCACGGCAGGAATCTCCCCTTCAGAGAGGGTCACAAGAGGGTATCTTCTGCCGGGTCTTCCGTCCGCATCGACATCAACAAAAAACAGAGCAGCCAGCCCTCCGGTGATTCTTAACGCCTGCTCCTTATCGGTTAATATATAATCTTTTCCTGAAATATGAATCATTTGGACATTGTCTTAATCAGTTCAGCATACTTGCCGTTCATGGCTTTCAGCTCTTCATGGGTTCCTCTTTCGACAGGTTTTCCGTCTTCCAGCAGAATGATCTCATCACAGTCTCTGATGGTAGATAAGCGGTGTGCGATAATGATACTGGTGCAGCCCCTCTTTCGGATATTATCCATTACCTCTTTTTCGGTAATGGCATCCAGCGCCGAGGTTGCCTCATCAAGAACAATAATGGAGGGGTTCTTTACCAGGGCACGCGCGATCTCAAGCCGCTGTCTCTGCCCTCCCGACATTGTGTTTCCGCCTTCGGAAACGGTTCCGTTAAAACCTTCTTCCCGTTTTGCTATCATCTCAAAAATCCGGGCATCGCGTGTTGCTTCATAGAGCTCTTTGTCTTTGACCGACTCATCCCACAGTGTCAGATTGTTTCGGAAGGTGTCCGAAAAAACGGTAATGCTCTGACTGACAGTTGCAACACTTTGTGAAAAGATCTCCACCGGGATCTTTCGGATGGGAACGCCGTCAAAAAGGATTTCTCCCTCCCAGGCATCATTCAGACCGCTGATCAGCTTTCCTACCGTTGATTTTCCGGATCCGGTAGCTCCGACCAGAGCGATGCTCTTTCCCGGTTCCACATGAAAACTGAATTTTTCGATCAGGGGCGGTGCCAGTCTGCTGTATCCGAAGGTGACGTCTTTAAAGTCAATCCTTCCGCTCAGCTTTTCTGTCATTGCTGCCTTGGTCTCTCCATATTGCGGAGCTTCCCGGTAATCCATAATATCATTCACTCTGGCAATATCGGATTTGATCATCTGAGAAGAGGCAATAAACCCGGCAAGCCCGTTAAGCGGCACCGAGAAAGCCGCCTGCAGGGAAAGAAACGCCGTCAGCTCGCCAAGAGACATCTTTCCCTCGATTACCTGGATACCTCCCAGCATGGTAACCGCAATATTGATCACCTGTGAAAACACCGCGGGAATACTGGAGAGCATCAGGGATGTCCGGGCAATGTCCTGCTCACTGACTGCACTTTTCGCGTAATACCCGAGAAGCCGGCCGGTAAAATCATTTTCAGATCCGGTTGCCTTTAAGGTGGAAATGATTTTCACTCCCGCAAAAAAAGCACCCGACAGTTTTCCGGAATCCTGTGTGCGTTTTGTGGCAACCTCTTCAATCCGTTTTGAGGTTCTGATGGAAATCAGATAATTGAACAGAAAGCCGATGAGGATTGTCGCCGTAAGCAAAGGACTGTAGAGCAGCATCATCACCAGATAAAATGCAGCGATCAGAAAGTTGAGCAGTGTTGAAGTCATATCGTCCGTGATATACCGGTTCACATTGATATTGCTGTTCATACGCCTGACCAGGTCACCTGCCTGCCGCTGCTCATAGAAATTTACAGGCAGCTGAAACATATGATTCAGAAACTTGTAGCCTTCCGTCAGTTTCAGAACCATTTTCAGTTTTGTCAGCGTATAACTTTTCAGATAGCTGAAAAAAGCACGGAACAGAATAACAAAACCGAACATCGCAATAAAGGCCACGATCCAGCCTGCATTTCCTCCAAGCAGAATGTTGTCAATGAATGCCTTGGAAAAGGCCGGAATTACAATGCCGACAGCCATCAGAATCAGTCCGACAATCACCAGTCCGGCTACCGCACCGAAATGCGGCACCAGTTTTTCTCTGAGAATCCGGAAAACCTGATCCTTCTTTTTGATCGGAACAAAATCCGCACCCCGCCGGAAGGAAATCACAACGCCGGTGAATCCCGAATCCAGTTCCTCAAAGGTCAGGACTCTTTTCCCGTGCGCCGGGTCGTTTAAGTAGATCCTGCCGGCTTTGATTCCTTCATACACGACAAAATGATTAAAGTTCCAGTGAATGATACAGGGAGGATCCAGCTTCAGGAGGCTTTCTACGGACTTGGAATACCCATGGGCTTCCAGACCATGGGCTCTGGCCGCACGCAGCAGATACTTTGCCGTGCTTCCGTTCTTACTGATCCCGCAGTCGATCCTCATCTGTTCCAGAGATACATGTCTTCCGAAATAGGCAAGCACCATTGCAAGAGAAGCCGCACCGCATTCCGTTGCTTCCATCTGAAAGATTGTCGGAGTATCCACCCGATTGTTTTTATACCGTTTTAAATCAATTGCCTTCGCGTCGGACATTTACTTACTCCCATTGCGGTTTGCAATTCCTTCAAGCTTCTCTCCCAGATACGGGATGACCATATCAATCGGCCGCTTGTTGTCAATAATGACCTCTATCTCTACAATCGTTTCGTCATCCGGCAGACCGAGATCCCTGCAGTTATCTGTTGACCACTTCAATCCGGATACCGTTGTTTCATCTCTTTCAACGTCAATCATAAACGGAATGTAGGTACCGCTGCCGGCCAGTCCTTTCGCCAGGTTTTCATCATCGAAAAACAGCCGGGTAAGTTCTGTCAGTCCCACTGCGGTATACACCTCTGTCACTTTTCCGAGGATATAGCCATATTCATATTTGTTTACAGTAGACGGATAGATCCTTACTTCCATTCCCGGTTTGATATTCTTCCCGCTTTCGAGATCAGCGATTCCATTTGTCAGGATATCTCCCTCCAGTTCTCCTACAATGCCTGCAACAATTTCTCCCTGCCTTACGGCATACCCGACATCCACGCTGCACAGACTGACTAAACCGGTACTCGTGGCAAACACCACATTATCCTGAATCAGGTTATCGTATTCGGAGATCTTCTTATTCAGACCATCCAGAATGCTCTTTTTTAATATGTCGAAATCCCTCAGATACGTGAGGTGAGAATTATTCTGCCCGTTATCTTCTACCTGGTACCCGATTTCCAGCGACATGACCCCGGATTTCATGGAATTGGCATAAGACTTTGCCGTACTGTAAGCACTTTCCTTTTCAGAACAGTCTGTTTTCAGAGCCTCCAGTTGTGAATTATACGCATTCAAAGCAGAAAGAACCTGCTCCTGTGTTTCAGGGCTCAGGCCCGGCTGAGCCTCGGGAAAATACTTTTCCAGCAGGCTGTTATAGGTGTACAGAGCTGTTTCATAATCGGATTTCAGCTTATAGTAATTACTGTAGGCGCTTTCATAAGCGGCTTTTGCCATCTGATACTGTTCCCGTTCTTCCGGGTCACCTGAATCCTCATAATAGGAATAGTATTCATATTCTGATTCCGCATCCATCCGGAGACTGTCAGACGCATCCATGGACGCTTTGTAACTCTCCGACTTTTTCCAGGCCTCAACCACTGTCCCATAATGCTCGCTGACATTATTTCCGTTATTCTCAAATGCGGTACAGGCGTTCCTGGCATTCAGATACGCCGTGCGCGCACTCTTTTCGGCTTCCACTGCCTCTGACAGATGCTCTTTCTGAAGCTCCAGCTCTTTTTCTATCTCCGACATCTTAAGCGTACCCGCTTCTGCCGATTTTTTCAGTTCAATCAGTTCTCTGGTATCTTCGGTGATCAGATCATCCGTGCTGTCTACGGTTACCGCTTCCACAGTGAGCACTCTGTCACAGATCTTCTCTTTCTCTTCTGACAGAGAATGTGTATCATAGGAATACAGCGGATCACCTTCTTCTACGATACTTCCGACAGTCGCATATACTTCATTCACGACCGCATTCACTTCACTTGTCACGTACTCAAAATCGTACTTATAGCCCATGGCCCCTTTTCCCGTAACTTTTACCGGTATGGAAGAGAAAAGCGCCCACAGTACCGAGACGGCAATAATCGTGATTCCTGCGACCACAGCGAGCCAGAAGGAAGGGGACGTGATAACCAGAGCCTTATCCAGATTTTCCGGAGAAGACATTTTATCCAGCGCGGATTTTCTGAAAATAGATGACATTATCGAACTCTCTTTCCTTCCTTATCGACAGTCTCTCCATCAGGAGTCGTCCTGTCTGTTAACATGGCCCCGTACGGAAGATCCGCAGCTTCCCCGGTATTCATATAGTACAGCTTCGGATCTCCGGGTCTGTCACTGATCCATCCGGTCTGCATGGCTCCCCATTCACCATCGTGAACCGGAGAGAAATAATACCAGTAACCGTCTGCCTGTACCCATCCGGTCTGCATAACCGCATTCTCCCCAAAGTAATATTGCTTTCCGTCAATGGCCGCCATTCTGCCGGCTGCGGCTCTGTTATAATTCTGCGGATCAAAATAATACCAGTTATCATTCTTTTTCACCCAGCCGGTGATGGGATTTCCCTGTTCATCGATAAGAAGCATCTTGTTTCCGCTTCCGAAAAAGGTACCGGGCGTATCATCCTCCGCCTGACCGTAATAATCGTCCATGGTAACCCACGGAGAACTTTTCAGATATCTTGCTTTGGCATGCGTACCGGGAACTGCCCGGACCGCGATCGTATAGAACTCGTTGAAAACCGCATCCGAAAGATCAATCTTCGGAATAGTAACCGTCCGGGTAATGACCTGCTTATCTGTACCGTCGCTCGTCATGATCCGTACTTCGTAATACTTCCATTTCTGACCGAAGACTTCCGCAGGATCCCATCGGAGCAGAAAACTGTTATGGTCATCATACGCAAAGGTGGAAGGATCCACCTGCGGCAGCACTGTGGACGGCCAGTAAGTAAGCTGAACGGTGATTCTTTCCGATGTCACCGTCTTAGTCTGGATGGACGTATTCATTCCCATCGCATAGACTCTGGTTTCATCCTTTCTGAATTT
This sequence comes from Candidatus Avilachnospira sp., assembly GCA_045642005.1. Lineage (GTDB taxonomy): Bacteria > Bacillota > Clostridia > Lachnospirales > Lachnospiraceae > Avilachnospira. The sequence goes on along the minus strand of JAZUHZ010000250.1, from coordinate 23,678 downwards.
GTAACCGTCAGCGGGGCGCAGAGTCACCCTGCATTTTACCGGAGAGCCGCACTGCCACTCACTATATTCTTTATTCCACGAATAGTCCTCAATCCAATAGGCGGAGGCATTGACATTGGGTTCTACGAGGGCGATATCTCCCGGTTTCGGGTCCTGACCTTCAAAACCGATATTTACTGCTTTCACGGTAAGGTTCCCTGCCTCGCATACGACAGGACACAGAAACAGCAGTGTAATAGTAAACAGGTAGAAAAACAGCTTTTTCATTTATGTCTCCGATAATACTTTATTGGTCCAGTCCGGAAGCGCTTCCTGAAGCTTTCTTTCGTAATCGCCGTCGTAATAAGCACACATGTACGGATCCGGACCCGCAATATCTCCCAGTATACATAAGGCCATGTTCCGGCATCCACCATAACACTGTCTGAAATGGCGGCACTGGCTGCACTTGCCTCCCAGTTGTAAAAGGTCCTCTGCCGTCCGGTGAGCCTCTGACCTGTATTTTTCATCACTGAATGCAGCCCGGAGACCTGTTTTCTTCACATTAACAAACTTTTCCTTTTGAGCATCATAAGCTCCCGATGACTGATGACAGGGATAAAGTGTACCGTCCGCCGCAATGGCCGGCCGGTACCGGCACATCCCGCAGAGCGGGAGCTTCCCGTTATAGGCTGAAAGCGGAGACGCACAGGCCTCTGCTTTGTATTTTCTGGAAGAAACATTAAAAGAGGCAAATTCCCAGCAGATCACATTCATGTTTCTCGGCTTTTCCGTGTATTTCCTGAGGAACCGGATACACTCGTCAAAGTATTCCTCAATTCCGATCTGCGCCTCTCCGGCAAACTGCCTCCATCTCGGTGATTCCGATGTCCTGATGATCCGGAAGCAATGGACGCCGATACTGTCAAAGTAATCCGCCGTTTCATAAAGAGTGTCTCTGGTAATATTGTTCAGCTGTACATCCAGCGTGATTTTGTGTCCTTCTTCCTGACAGAGACGGATACTCTCAAGGGCTTTTTTCTCTGCGCCCTTCATGCCCCGCATCCAGTCATGGTGCCCGAAACAGTCAAAGGAGATCCACATGCCGCAGCGGCATCCGATTTCGTGCATTTCATCAAGAAGCTTCCGGTCAATGAAATGCCCGTTCGTAATAATATGCTCCACGCGCATATCTCTGTTATAGATTTCACGCAGGATGTCCGTAAAATGCGGATGAAGAAGAGGCTCCCCGCCGGTGATCTTAACGGAATAAACGCCCATGTCCCTGGCCTCGTCTAAAAGATCCCTGATCTCCTCCATCGACCATTCCGACATGTCTCTGTTCACATCTGCCGCATTAAAACAGTGCCTGCAGTTAAAATTGCACCGGCCGGTAATGCGAAGATCGATTGTCGGCACATAATCATTATCAAAAAAACGCGGTTTCTGCCAGTCTGAAAGCTGTGCGCCATTTGGTGCCGGGATAATAAACTTTTTTTCAAGAAGTTTTCTGATCAGCCCATCTTCTTCCAGTTCTGTCATTCCATCACAATGGAGAAGGACATCAAAAATGCCCTTCTCCATAAATCTTGCATGTTCCCTGCCTCTTATATAATAAGCCGACGGCGCATCCTTCCATGAACGTAACGCGATTTTTTCAGAAAGGATATATTTCATGATTTCAGCCTCCGCTTTTCAGCCGGCAGGCGACAGGAAAAGAAAAAGGCAGACAACCTGCCTTTTTTTAAGTCCATTATTCTTCGCCCGGCTCATACCAGCAGATATCAACATGAGTTCCGCCGGAAGTAACTGTGGATCCGCAATGAACGCCGCCGGCTGCCTGATCAAGCTCTGCCTCTGACAATTCTCTTTCAGTAGATCTGTATTCCTTGATTGCTTCCTCCAGTTCTGCTACCGTAGCATCCCAGTTGTTTTCCTTCAGATACTTTGCTGCTTCTTCCTTGGTTTTGATTGCCATCACTGCTTCAAAAGCCTGAGGATCCTTCGCCAGCTCAACAAGTTTTCCAACAAGAACCTGCTTTTCCATATTTTGCCTCCTGCAAATATATTTTTTAATATTTTAACACATTTCAATTTTATAGTAAAGTCTTTTCCCTGAATACTTCATGCGTTATTGATTTCGAACGATGTATTCTTCACCATATCTTCCGAACTATGCTGAGTAAACGGGAAATATAATGCCGGTATTGCAGGAACCATGGTATAATCTCTGATAGCATTAATTTCGGAGTTTTTCATGTCCATATTCAGAAAGAAAAAAGACGTCGATATGACCACCGGCAGCATCCCGGGACACCTGATTCGTTTTGCCCTGCCGCTCCTTCTGGGAAACCTTTTTCAGCAGCTCTATAATACCGTGGATTCCTGGGTCGTCGGGAACTACGTATCCAACGAAGCCTTTTCAGCCGTGGGGACCATCAGTCCCATCGTCAATCTGTTTATCAGCTTCTTTTCCGGTCTCTCCGTGGGTGCCGGGGTTGTGGTCTCCCAGTATTACGGCGCCAGGAAGGATCATAAAGTCAGTGAAGCGGTCCATGGCGGCTTTTTACTGGTTCTTTCGCTCGGAATCGTACTGTCCGTTCTGGGGATGGGGCTGTCACCGCTTCTACTGCGTCTCATGAACACACCGCCGGAGGTATTTGCGGAAGCCAATACATACATGCGCATCTACTGCTCCGGTCTTCTCTTTCTTGTCACCTACAATATGGCTGCAGCCATTTTCCGGGCCGTGGGCGATACGACCCGGCCTTTCTACTATCTGGTGGCCACGGCTCTTATAAACATTGCTCTTGACCTTCTGTTTGTCCTCCGGTTCCATCTGGGGGTGGCCGGCGTAGCCTATGCCACCATCATTGCGGAGGCGGTCTCCATGATTCTTGCCATAGTCTCCCTGATGCGGGAAAAGAGTAGCATCCGGTTCCGTTTCCGCGAGCTTTTCCGTCCGAAAAAAGACATCCTCCGTTCCATTGTACGGATCGGCCTTCCTTCCGGGCTTCAGCTTGGCATTACCGCTTTTTCCAACGTTTTTGTCCAGTCCTATATCAATCACTTCGGTACGGACGTCATGGGCGGCTGGACCTGCTGCACAAAGATCGAGCGGGTCGCGCAGATGCCGGTCCAGTCCCTCAACATGTCCCTGACCACCTTCGTGGGACAGAATATCGGAAACGGCAATACCGAACGGGCCAAGAAAGGCGTGAAGGCAGGCTTCCGGATCGGATTTGCGGTCGTTGCCACCGTAACGGCAATCTCCTGTATCTTTGCGCCGCAGCTGGCTGCCTTCTTTAACTCCAAAAAAGAAGTCGTCGAAGCCGGAGCTCTGATGATCCGTGTACTGATGCCGTTCTTTATCATCAATCTGTGGATCAATTCCCACGCAGGAGCCTTAAAGGGTGCCGGTGATGCCAGGAGCGTCATGTACATGATCCTATCCGGTTATGTGGGATTCCGCCAGATCTATCTTTATATCATGTCCCATTATATCAGCAACACGATGATCCCCATCGTGCTGGGCGGTCCCGTGGGCTGGCTCTTCACCATGGTACTGATCACCGTGTATTACCGGAAAAATGTGGACCGTGTCTTTGAAGCTGCTGCGGCAAAGCACCGCGCCGGAAACTGACGTTCTATTCATATTTAGCTTTTCTTCTGCAGGGATTCCGAAAGGTTTCCCTGCTTTTTAATTTTTACATAGATTTTACATAAGGGTGCGTTTGTTTTTTACACAGCGGTGACATAATGAAGAACGTTAAAAAGGGTTATTCTGATTATATGGAGTATTTACATGACAATTTATGAATTCTTTTCACTGATGGGAGGCGTAGGGCTCTTCCTTTATGGTATGAGCATCATGTCTTCCGGACTTAAAAACGCTGCGGGAAACAAACTGAAAGGCATCCTGGAGAAAGCAACCAGAAACCGTTTTATGGCTGTTTTTATCGGAATTGCGGTAACACTCCTGATCCAGAGCTCATCGGCCACCGATATGATGGTGATCAGTTTTGTAAATTCATCCCTTATGACGCTGGAACAGGCAATCGGCGTTATCATGGGTGCGAATATCGGCACAACGATCACCGCTCAGATTACCGCATTTAACTTAAGCGCATACGCTCCGATCATTCTCTGTATCGGTGCTATTATGTATCTTTTTGTCAAAAAAACAACCGTAAAGCACATCGGCTCCATTATTATGGGATTCGGAATGCTTTTCTTTGGTATTAGCGTCATCAAAAGCGCAATCGTTCCGCTTTCTCAGAGTGAGCCTTTTATCCGTTTTCTGTCAACGCTGAAAAACCCTGCCATTGCCGTCATTTTCGGCGTTGCTTTCACTGCTCTTCTGCAGAGCTCCTCTTCTTCCGTCGTCATTTTTCAGACATTCGCCGTACAGGGACTGATTGATTACAGCATGACCGTCTACCTTGTGATCGGTGCTGCCATCGGGTCTGTTACTCCCAACATCCTGGCTTCTCTGACCACCAACCGGAACGGCAAACGAACCGCGATCTTAAACCTTCTGTTTAATCTGATCCGTTCTGCTCTGATCATTCTGCTGATCAATCTTTTCCCCGGTTTCCTCACTGCCATTCAGAATCTTACCCCCTCTGACATCGGCCATCAGGTTGCTAACACGCATACCGTTTTTGCCATTGCTGCTGTTCTTATTGAGTTTCCTTTTGCAGGTTTCATTGTCAGACTCTCAGAGAAACTGCTTCCGCTTCTTTCCGAAGAGAACAAACGAAAAGAGAATCGCCAGCTTATCTATATGATGCCTGACGAAAACCTTCCGTCCTCACTTGCCCTGCAGCAGTCAATTCTGGAAACAACACGAATGGGAAAAATGGCCTATGACTGCCTTCAGCACGCGATTGACGGTTTTTTAACTCAAAATGAGGACCTGAAGCAGCAGGCAATGGATGAAGAAGATGATATTGATGTCCTGACGGATAAAATCCAGGAACGTCTGATCGCATTACGTTCCATGGACTATTCTGATAAGACCCTGAATGATCTGTCCCAGCTGATCATGATCACATCAGACATAGAAAGGATTTCCGATCACGGGCGCAACATCGCCGAGTTTCTGGATCAGTATAAAACCCGGAAAGCTGTCATTTCGGAAACCGGAAAGCAGGATCTTACAAAACTGGCAGATGCGGTATTGAAATCAGTGAATTACTCATTAAGTGTATTTGCCAAAGGTGATTTCTCCATGCTTCCCGAAGCGGAACGCAGGGAACAGAATGTGGATGATCTCCACACAGCTATTATCAATGCCCACATTGAGCGCCTGATGAAATCTTCCTGTGAGCCGGCCGGCGGCGTGATTTTTGCCGATGTTGCCTCTGATCTGGAACGCTGTTCAGATCACGCGTTAAACATTGCCTATGCACTTGCCGAATAACCGGCGCTTATTCCGGAAAACTTCCGTTGTGGAAATCATTATTGCAGGTTAACAGAAATACGGTGAACCAGGCGATAATGAACGGATAGCCCATAAAACAGACCATCCAGTCCCATGAGTCAAGCGCCCATCTGCGGACAAAGAGCCAGATCAGAACACCGCATAATGAAAAAAGAATACCTGTCAGAAAAAGGAGCAGGTTGAATTTTCTCTGTGATGTCCAGGAAAGCCGGTCTATTTTTTGAATTAGTCTTCTGATCATATATACTATCCTCCCCTATATCACACAATGTAACGGGGCTATGTAAATTCTGAAACCGTGAAACGTAAAATATAAGTAAAACCTGCATCAGACAGGCAGAAAGGAAACTATGGATTTTTTTAATTTTCTGGATATGATCGGCGGCCTTGCCATGTTCCTTTACGGAATGCATGTCATGGGGAACGGTCTCTCAAAAATGGCAGGCGGACGTTTGGAGAAAATTCTCGAAAAACTGACTCACAAGCGGATCTTTGCAGTCATTTTAGGTGCCGGAGTCACAGCGATCATACAGTCATCCTCCGCTTCGACAGTCATGGTTGTCGGATTTGTAAACTCCGGGATCATGGAACTGAAACAGGCCGCAGGTATTATCATGGGTGCAAATATCGGTACGACCGTCACCTCCTGGATCCTGTCATTAACAGGCATCGAAGGGGATGCCTTCTGGCTGACCCTTCTGAAACCGTCATCTTTCTCTCCGGTTCTTGCCGCGATCGGTATCATTCTCATTATGGCCGGGAAGAACCAGTCAAAGAAAAAAGATATCGGCGGGATACTTCTCGGTTTTTCCATTCTGATGTTCGGTATGGAACGTATGAGCCAGTCTGTAGCCGGTCTTGCGGATGTACCGGCATTTACCGGGCTTATGACCGCCTTCAGCAACCCTCTATTGGGAATGGCAGCCGGTGCAGTGCTTACTGCAGTGATTCAAAGTTCTTCTGCTTCCGTTGGTATTCTGCAGGCGCTCTGTGCTTCCGGTGGTGTAACATTTTCATCAGCAGTTCCTATTATCATGGGTCAGAACATCGGAACCTGTATCACTTCTCTTCTGTCTGCCGCAGGAGCCAGCAAAAATGCAAAGCGTGCGGCTATGATTCATCTCTACTTCAACCTGATCGGAACTGTAATTTTCATGGCTGCTTTCTATCTGATCAACAGTTTCGTATCCTTTGCTTTTTTATCGGAACCCGCAAATGCTGCCGGTATCGCTGTGATCCACAGCTTCTTCAACATCGGCACAGCTGTTCTGCTGCTGCCCTTTGCTGATCAACTGGTTCATCTGGCTGAAATCACGATCCCGGACAAAAACAAAGAAGCTGCGAAGTCAGATGATGTACTTGCTCCCATTGACGAACGTTTCCTTACAAGACCTGCATTTGCTATGGAATTATGCAGAAACCGTGCCAGAGAGATGGCAAAAGTTACAGAAAAATCAATTCTGCTTGCAATGGAAGTCCTGATTGACTATGATGAAGAAAAAGCCGGAGAAGTAAAACGTCTGGAGAAAATGATCGATCAGTACGAAGATACCCTCGGTTCTTATCTGGTAAAACTGTCCGCAAAGAATATCACGGTCCGCGACGGTCAGAGCATGTCCATCATTCTCCACAGCATCAGTGATTTTGAACGGATCTCTGACCACGCACTGAGTGTTGTGGAATCGGCAGAGGAACTGCATGAAAAAGAACTGGCATTTTCCGAATCGGCCACAGAGGAGATCCGTACACTTTGCCGGGCGCTCAAAGATATCACATATCTTACCTCGGAGTGCTTCTGTACCCGGAATTTGAAAGAAGTCCTCCGTGTGGAGCCGATGGATGAAGTGATAGAGAAAATCACGAAAAAGATCAAAGGAAATCATATTCTGAGACTTCGTAACGGTCAGTGTACCATTGAAATCGGGTTTATCCTGGAAGACGTTCTGACAGATCTGAAACGTGTGGCAGACCACTGCTCGAATGTGGCAGTCGAAATGATCACGATCTGCGGAAACGACTACAATACACATTCCTATTTCAAGGAACTTTCACCGGAAGAACAGGTATTCTTTAACGAACAATGCGTTAAGCTTTCCGAAAAATATCCGATTGCGGAAATGTCTGAACCGTTACATGCAAATTAATATACGAGGTGATAAATGGCGCTGATTTATGTTATTGAAGATGACAATAACATCAGAGAAATTGAAGAGTTTGCGCTGAAAAATGCCGGGCATAAAGCCGTTGGTTTTTCCTGCGCGAAAGATTTTTATAAAGAGCTGGATACTATTCTGCCCGACCTGTGTCTTGTAGATATTATGCTGCCGGATGAAAACGGGAATGACCTCGTGAAACGGATCCGCGCAAACGAATTGACCGGAAATATTCCCGTTATTATGGTTACCGCAAAGACCACAGAGCTCGATATGATAAAAAGCCTGGAAAACGGGGCCGATGATTACATCAAAAAACCGTTTTCCGTATTGGAACTGATAACAAGAGTCAAAGCTCTGCTCCGGAGAACACAGTCTGAAGAGATAAAGGAACTTGCGCTGGATGATCTGATCGTGAATACCGAAAAGCATCTGGTAACGGTAAACGGAACCATCGCAGCACTTACGCCAAAGGAATATGATCTGTTATCCGTACTCCTTGTGAACCGTGGAATCGTTCTGACCCGTGAAACCCTCATGAACCGTGTCTGGGGAACGGATTATGAAGGAGAAACAAGAACGATCGATATGCATATCAAAACGCTGCGGCAGAAAATCGGAGAATACGGCAGCCGGATCCGGACAATCCGGAATGTCGGATACACAATCGAATGAAAAAGAAAATCAATTTGCGTCTTGCCGGAATCTCCATTCTGGCCGTTATCACAGTAAGTTTCAGCATTACCATTACATGCTACGGACTTTTTCAGCAGCAGGTACGGGCGGATCTTAAAGTGAATGCAAAGCTTCTCAAAGATACGCATCTGTTTGAGTCCGCTTCTGTTGATACGGATACCATCGATCTGTCCATGGAAAGCAGCGAACTGCGTGTCACCTGGATCGATAAAGACGGGAATGTCCTTTATGACAACGATGCCTCCGGGGAATTGCTCAATAACCACCTGGACCGTCCGGAGATCAAGGAGGCATTTGCAAAAGGAACCGGCGAGATCGTGCGCAGATCGGCTACCATGGATCAGAATACCTTCTATTATGCCGTTCTTCTGAATAACGGTACCGTCCTCCGGGTGGCAAAAAACGCAGAAAGCATCTGGTCCCTGTTTCTCTCCGGAGTTCCGGTCATCCTTCTGATCGTTCTTCTGATCCTCCTTCTCTGTATTGGCATTTCCCATCTGCTGACAAAGCAGCTTCTCGAACCCATCGAAATGATGGCGAAGAATCTCGGGAATTCTGAATACACTTCCCCTTATAAGGAGCTGGAACCTTTTTCCGAGATGATCAAAGCACAGCATACCGATGTGCTGTCCGCCGCGAAGGCAAGACGTGATTTTACGGCCAATGTCTCCCACGAATTAAAAACCCCGCTGACAGCAATCTCCGGGTACTCAGAGCTTCTGGAATCCATGGTTCAAACCGGTCAGGAGAAACATTTCTGCCAGGAGATCCGTAAAAACTGCGAGAGACTCATCGCTCTGATCAATGACATTATCCGTCTCTCCGAGCTTGACCAGAAAGAGCGGTTACCTGAATTCGAAAAAGTTGATCTGTATGAGACGGTTTCAGAGGTATTAGAGGGTCTCAGGCTTCAGGCAAATAAACACAGCATCACCCTGTCCTTTCAGGGAGAGCACTGCTTTGTACGCGGAAACAGAAATATGCTGAAAGAACTGGCCGAAAATCTGATTCAAAATGCGATCCGCTACAATAATCCAAACGGAAAAGTGGATGTGATCATAAGGCCGGGCAGTCTCCGTACGGATTTCATCGTCAAGGACAACGGTATCGGGATACCCGCTTCTGAACAGAGCCGTGTTTTTGAACGTTTTTATCAGGTAGACAAAAGCCGTTCCAAAGAAGCCGGCGGTACAGGGCTTGGCCTTGCCATCGTCAAACACATTGTGGAACTGCATGACGGCCAGATTGAACTGGACAGTGCCCCGGGAGTGGGGACTACCGTTTCTGTTCATATATAATCAGCAGCCTTGAGACATCACACGGATGCCGACAACCTCATGCAGATGATCTTTCAGATCATCGGAGCCTATTTTGAGGATGACTGCGCTGATGAACTGACAGGTGATCCCCATCGTGCTGGGCGGCCCCGTGGGCTGGCTCTTCACCATGGTACTGATCACCGTGTATTACCGGAAAAATGTGGACCGTGTCTTTGAAGCTGCTGCGGCAAAACACCGCCCAAGAAGCTGACTCCTGTCTCTTTCCGGCAATCAGCTGATTTCTTCCTTCAGCACTTCAACAATGGTATCGTTTTTCAGCTCACGCACTGATACCGACATTGTGAGCCATATGATGAGAAAAACTGCGGCCGCTGACATAAGATAGAGCGGGATATTCAGGCGGATTCTGCTGCTTACAGGGAGAAGTTCCGTCATCAGAATACAGAAAAGAATTGCCAGAGGAATTCCCCAGATCACCGACAGAATGCCGATGAGCATGCTCTCCAGATTAATCATCTTCCGGAATCCGGCCGGGGTCATCCCCACTGATTTCAGCATGGCAAATTCCTTTCTTCTCTGGCGGATGCCCGTGGAGATCGTATTCAGGATGTTTGTGACTGTAATGAGCGTGATGAGCGCGAGAAATCCGTAGGTGAATACTTCCATGACAAAAAGGATGGCCGACAGGGTACCCTGCTGATCTACCACATCCTCGCAGTAGGTTCCGTGATAGCTGCCGTCTTCCAGAAGATATGTAACTTTTTCCAGCACTTCTTTGTGTTTCTCCGTGGCAATTCCAAAACTCTGACACAGATCCTCCGGAATATTCTCTCCATAGACCGTCTTTACATAGGTGGAATACGGAATAACCGCAATAACAGTATTTTTGGAATTCATACCGAAAATATGCGGATCCTCCTCATAGTCCACAAAATCCCTTAACGTCACCACCGCCGGATTATTTTTTCTTCGGTCATCATAATATAGCTTCTGCCCCAGCATGGAATCCGAAAAAGCTTTCTTCGCTTTTTTTGTGTAACTTACATTATTGCAGAGAAGCGCATTTGTTTCATTCCCGAAATACGGGCCCGGATCAATCCCCTGCCGCGCACAGAGCGCTTTAAAATCCTCATCTTCTGCAAGATGCAGAAGAACTGTCATTTCATCCTTAAATACTCTCCTGTAGGCCTTCGTGAAATGATCGGAATCCATGATGTCCATGTTGGGAGATTTCTCACTCCCCCTCTTATATTCATAGGCAAACATGTCAATTGCAAAGACGTCCTCGACATCCGAAAGCTCCAGAAGTTCCGCTTTGAGACGGTCTCTTTCGTCGTAGGAAGCCGCTGCGAATACGGAAAAAGGAAGATTGAACGTCTGACTGTTGCTTTCCCAGAACAGATTGCAGAAATGATTCATGCACAAAAACATAATAAGAGACGCTGCGATTGAGAAAATGATCACTTTACTCTTACGTCCGTTTCGCAGAAGATTTTTCCAGGCAAGTTCTCCTTCATATCCGAAGATCAGGCCGATGACCTTCGGAACCTTCAGTTTTCCGTTTTTTACTCTGATCTCGTTTGTCTGCCGGATCGCATCGATGGGCATTATTTTTGATGCTTTTTGCGCAGGAACCATTGACGCAATAAATATTGTGAGCATGCTCACAAGGAGGATGGCCGGCAGAAGCCACGAAGGGATCACCAGCGAGAGGTCAGCCGCCTCCGGCGTGTTTTCGATTCCCGGAAAGATTCCGGCAGTGAGCATTCTCCGGCCGACGGTTTTCAGGGTAACAGATATTCCCAGAAGACCCGCTGCAATTCCCAAGGGAATGCCAAGGATTCCTAAGAGAAATCCCTCGTAATAAACGGACATCCGTTTCTGCCTGCGGGTCGCTCCGACACTGGAAAGCATCCCCAGATATTTGATCCGTTCGGCTAAAGACATACTGAACGCATTATAGATCAGGATCACCGAGAAAATCAGGATAAAAATCATTACCGTAATGAGAAGCGGCAGGAGCATGACAAAGCTGGAGTCTTCCCGTAAAGAAAAATGCGCATCCAGAACCTCCGTATTGAGGCGTATTTTCTCAATCCCGTATTGATCTTTCATCTGCATGATTTCCTGATAGGAAGTATGATCCACCTTCTTTAGCCTGATCATGGCGGAAAGATGTCCGTCCGGCACTTTGGAAAGTTCCTCTTCGTCCGCTCCGCGAAGAATGGGAAAGTTTCCCGTGGTTTTATTGTCATATAAAATGGCTGTCACCGTAAAAGTCTTACTTCCTGCAGGAGTAAACATTTCATCCGACTGATAGCTTCCGTGATAGTCCTCTTCTTTACCCTCCCCATTGATCCATGTCCTTCTGCCAAGTTCCATGGTGATGGTATCTCCGATTCCGATCCCGAGATGATTGGCCGCAAGGAGGCTCTCTTCGATGGCAATTTCTGATCCGTTTTGGGGAAGTTTCCCCTCGTAGCGGCAGGTCACCATCTGCTCTAAGTTGACGATATCCCCTGTGTACATCGTACCCCTTCGAGCGCGCATTGTGGTGCCTTCCGAAAGCGTATACCCGGATTTCTCTTCGCTCTCATCGATCACTCCAACGGCTTCGATCCTCGGATCCGTCCTGAGCGCTTCCACCTGTTCCGCTGACAAAAGCCGGAAGGTCGCCTCTCCGTTTCCGTCAGAGATATAGCCAAGCCTTCCGAAAAAATCAAAAAAGCTGGCCGTTGTGGCGAAGACTGCCGTGATCATCGCCACAGAGATCATGATACCGAAGACGGTCACCATGGTGCGGCTTTTATTTCCCTTGAGATGTTTCTTTGTTAATGTCGCTATGATATGCATGGCCTGACCTCGTATCATCTTCCTGCATTCCGCTCATCCCTTGCGATCTTTCCATCCTCGATGGCGATCACACGGTCTGCAGCCATAGCGATCCGTTCATCATGTGTAATAATGATGACTGTCTGATTCTGTTCCTGATTAAACTTCCGTAAAAGCCGCAAGATCTCCCGGCTGTTCTCACTGTCCAGGTTGCCGGTCGGCTCATCTGCCAGCAAAAGGGCCGGGTTGTTGATCAAAGCCCTTCCGATGGAGACTCTCTGCTGCTGACCTCCGGACAGCTGGTTCGGAAGATGCGTAAGCCGGTCCCGAAGTCCGAGAACCTCGAGAAGATCCGACACCTGCTTTGAGTCAGGTTTTCTTCCGTCCAGAAGAAGGGGAAGCGTCAGATTCTCTTCCACATTCAGGATCGGAATCAGGTTGTAAAACTGATAAATGAGTCCGATCTGCCGCCGCCGGAAAATGGCCAGTGCCGTCTCATCCAGTTCGGCAATATTTGTGTCTCCGATCAGGACCGTTCCGTCCGTCGGCGCATCCACGCCGCCGATGATATGTAATAGCGTGGACTTCCCGGAACCGGACGGCCCGATGATGGCAACAAATTCCCCTTTCTCCACAGAAAAGGAAACATCGTGAAGAGCATGAACCCTGGTTTCTCCGGTACCGTATACTTTGTTTAAGTTTTTCACTTCCAGTATTTTCATAGATACTCCTTTCCTACGGTACCGATTCTATCCTCTCCTGATGACTCCCCGGTGACAGATTTCTTACAGTTTTGTCAGATAATCGCCTTATAGAACCGGATCTCAAAGGAGGTCCCCTTTCCTTCCTCACTGGTCACAAAGATGCTTCCATTCTGTTTCTCAATGATGGTCCGGGAAAGCGAAAGGCCGATTCCGACACTGTCTCCGGCGGAATCCCTGCCCTTATAAAACCGTTCAAAGATATGCGGCAGATTTTCCTGACTGATCCCGCAGCCGGTATCCTGAATCAGGATCGTCTGAAAGAGATGGTTCTCTTCGGTCAAGATGGTAAGCTTTCCCCCGGGACCCATATGCTCTATACAGTTTTTGATAATGTTCCGGAGAGCCTCCACGGTCCAGTTCTCATCCACACGGAATGTCATGTCACATAATTCCCTGGATACGGAGATCTCTTCCACGTCCATCCGGATCAAAAACGGCGCAAGACTTTCGTCCACAAGTTTTGATGCCGGGACCTCCTGGGCCTTCAATTGGATCGTTCCGGCATCCAGCCGGGAAAGTTTCAGAAGTGTCTGGATCAGCCAGTTCATTTTTTGCAGCTGTTTTTCTTCAATCCCGATAAACTCCCGCCGCTTTTCCTCTGATTCTTCCCGGGACATAAGTTCGTTCATCATCATGATCGAGGTGAGCGGTGTTTTCATCTGATGAGAAATATTGGCGAGCATCTCGGAGAGATACGCCTTTTCCTTTTCCAGAAGTTCGTTTTTCTCCCGGAGCATGACGGTTGCTTTACAGATGTTATTCTGAAGAATGGACAGCTCACCTTCTTCATTATCCGCGATTTCCAGTTCATAATCCCCGGAAAGGACCTTTGTCAGATACTGATTCAGTTTGTTGATCTTCCGGTATCTTTCCCTGGTGTACCATGAAAATACCGCAAGAATAAGAATTCCCATCAGAAGGACGAGAAGAAAAGCCTTCCTGTCGAAAATCCTTCCGGCGATGAGGGAAAGAAAAAGTATGATCCCTGACGAAAATATGATGATCCGCCTGTATTCTTTATTGATCATTCCATTATATAGCCAAGCCCGCGGACGGTTTTAATATATTCCGGACTGGCCATATCCTCCTCGATTTTATTGCGAAGACGCTTTATGTAAACCGTCAGGGTATTGTCATTGACGAAATCTCCGCTCACGTCCCAGATATTCTCCAGGATCTGATTTCTTGACAGCACGATCCCGCGGTTATTCAGAAAGACTAAGAGCAGACGGTACTCCATCGCCGTCAGTTCCACTTCCTTTCCGTTTTTCAATACCTTTGCTTCCCCCGGATGAATGACCAGATTCTTTATTCTGATCAAAGAATCGTTCCGGTCTTCTGAATAGCGGCGCATCACGGAACGAATCCTTGCCATCAGTTCCCGGAGACGGAACGGCTTAGAAATATAATCATCCGCTCCCATTTCCAGTCCCATAACCGCGTTTGCCTCATCGTCAAACGCCGTAAGGAAGATCACCGGCTCCTTCCCTTTTTCCCTGATTTTTCTGCATACGTCATACCCGGAACCGTCAGGAAGCGTCAGATCCAGAATATAGAGATCAATCGTTTCCCGCCGGATCATATTCAGAGCTTCTTTTACCGTTTTTGAAACCAGTACGGTATACCCTTCATTCTCCAGGGAATACCTAAGCCCGATCCCGATGGCCTCATCGTCTTCCAAAAGAAGTATCTTCATCCTGTTTTCCTCCGAGAATGATATTCTTACGAATAGTATCTTACCATTTAAATCCCTTTCCGGAAATGACAGTTTTGTCACAAAACAGAAACCTGAAAAAGAAAGCGGCCCGTGCGCTAAGGCACGGGCCACCAGGTATGCAGTTACATCAGCATATACAAAACAACCGGTCATTCAGTTTGTGACGCCTGCTCTGTAAGGAACTCTTTTACTGCCTCAAGGACCTCCTCCAGGTGATAATTGTAGCAGTGATCATCCCCCTCGATCGTGATAAGCTTCATGTCTTCATATCTTTCATTGAGCCACTCCGCCCATGCATACGGCACAGCGGCATCGGCAGTTCCGTGAGTTACCAGAACCGGTTTACGGAATCTTGCAACAGCCTCCTCCACGGGAAGCATGGAGGCCGCCCGTAAGTAATTCCCGTTCGCACCTGTCCCGGTGGGCACTTCCACGGGAATGTGCTCCGGATCAAATCGAAATCCAAACAGCTCTCCTCTTTTGGCTCCGTCCCAGATATTGAGAGCCGGGGACATGGGAATCGCAGCCTTTACCTTGTCAGCCATGAGACCGGCGGCCAGAACGGTGGTTAAGCCTCCCTGAGAGTGACCGGACACAATGACATCCTGGCAGAACGGAAGGGAAAGCGCATAGTCAATGACACGCATCGCCTCATTCATCCACAGTAGTACCGTATGATCCCTGAAAGCGCCTTCACTCTTTCCATGACCGTAGAATTCAGAACGAAGGACGGCATAACCGCAGCTGAGAGCCGTATCCTTTACCGCAAGGATGTGCCTTTCCTCAATATGTCCCGTGAGTCCCGGAATGATCAGAAGTATATGCATCTTCTCCGCCTGTGCCGCCGGAAAATCCAGCTTTGCATGAACATTGATTCCGTCACAGTTGATGAAAAACTCTCTGTTATCGTACATATCTCCTCCTGATGGTCAATTTCTATCAGAAATTCCACTTCTTTGCTGCTCGTGCAAGTAAGTATATCACATACAGGAAATAACGGAAAGCTCCGGATGATCCATATCATGCTGATTCTTTCTTACGAGACAAATAAATAAACGGCATAGCCGGCGGATTTTCCTGCTATGCCGTTTCGTTTTTGATAAACCCTTAATTTAACCTTTTACTGCGCCTGCCGCGATACCTTTGACAAAGTATTTCTGAAGCATCACAAACACGATAATCATGGGAATTGTAAACATGAATACCGCAGCAAACTGCTCTCCGTATTCATTCACATACTGTCCGTTAAACTTTTTCACGGATACCATAACCGTAGGCGTCTTGGATGAGTTCAGGAAGGACGAGCAGACCAGATAGTCCTGCCAGATCCCGATACCCTGTTTGATGATACAGGTTGAGGTAACAGGCTTCAGCATCGGAAGAAAGATTTTCCAGTAGGTTCCGAACAGGGAGCAACCGTCTACAATGGCAGCTTCTTCCAGTTCTCCCGGCACGCCTTTCATAAACCCGGTATACAGGAAAGCGGCAAACGGAAGGTTCCAGCCCGCCTGGATCAGGATACAGGACCAGAGCGAGTTATGAAGGTCTACAGCATTCATCATAACTACCAGAGGAATCAGGCATCCCACAAAAGGAATCACCATCAGCGAAACCAGGAAGGTGTAGGCGAAACTGAACCTTTTGGCTTTAATCCTGGCGCAGGCAAACCCTGTAAGGGATGAGGCGATGACTGTGATTACCATCGATAATACGGTGATGATCCCGGTATTCTTAAAAGATTCCCAGAGTTTTACTTTTCTGTAAGCCTCAGCAAAGTTCTTTGTTGTAAATAATGCGGGCGTGATCTTAAGCGGTGCCTTCAGGATATCCATTCGCAGCTTGAAGGCCGATATCACCATGTAGTAAACGGGGATCAGCATGATAACCGTCATAATGATCAGGATCAGTTCCGTGAAAACACGTTTTGTCTTTTCTTTACTGGTCATCAGTCATATGCCTCCTTTTCGTTTCTGTTCAGGAAAAAAAGCTGTATCAGCTGAATCAGGATAATGATCAGGATCAGTACCACGGACAGTGCCGCTCCGGACCCGTATTTCAATGCCTGGAACGAATATTCCTGAACCATTTGTGTTACGGTACGTGTCGTGTACCCGGGAAGTCCCTTGGAGATCGTCCACGGAAGCTCATAGGCCTTAAAGGAAGCAATGGAGGTAGTAATGACATTTATGGTAATTGACGGGGCCAGAAGCGGAAGGGAAATATGAATTCTCTGCTGGAATGTATTGGCTCCGTCGATAGTAGCCGATTCGTAAAGTTCAAGCGGAATGCTCTGAAGTCCGGCAAGGAAAATGATAATATGCATGCCGAGATTCACCCAGATAGCAGCCACCATGACTGCCCAGTTGGTGACTCCGATCGTCTCAAGCCAGTTCACGGGTTTCATCCCCGCAGATTTCAGAATGGCATTGAGCATACCGTTTTTATAGTTATACATGATGTGCCAGATCACACCTACGGAAGTTCCACCGATTAATGCAGGAACATACCAGAGCGCTCTGAGAAGGGATCTGTTGACATACTTTCCTCTGGCCGGCTTATCCAGCGCAAACGCCAGGAAAAGAGAGATCAGCACTCCGACAAACGTGACGATCAGAGCAAAACTGATTGAGAATTTTGCCATGTCGACAAAACCGATCATCTCTTTTAAGTGAAGATAGTTTTTGAGACCCACAAATTTCATGGGCTGAGCAAATGATCCGTTCCATTCGTTAAACGATATCACAATAACATAGATCGTCGGAACAATGATCATCAAGAGGACAAGGATAAAAGTCGGGAGCAGAAAAAAAGTTCCCTGACGGATTCTTTGCTGTGCGTATTTAGGTATTTTGTTCTTTTTCATCTCTATACCTCAATATCGGTAATAAAAAGAGCAGCTCTTGAGAGGAAAGGGAGGCAGAAGGTACTGCCCCCCTCAATAACTGAAATCACATGAATGAATTACAGGTGCGAAGCCTTTACAGCCTCTGTCATCTGTGCGAGACAGTCAGCTGCGTTAGCGTTTCCTGCATAAAGATCATTGAGAGCAGTGGTCATGATTGTTTCAGCCTCGCCGCTCCAGAGATTGAATCCCATGGAAACAGAGGGAGCCGCACTGACATCAGCAACGATTGCGGCAATCGGAGCATCCAGACGAATGTACTCTTCTGTCATATCGTCGGTTACCGGAACAACACCGCGGGCTTTTGCAAGGATCTGATAGTTCTCGGGTTTCCAGAGCCACTCAAAGAATGCGAGACGCGCTTCAAGGTTTTCTGTCTTGGCAGACATGCCGACAGTAGACTCAGGAGAAACGGATGTCCACATCGGATTTCCGGCTTTCTGGAAGGGAACAAGGGAGCACATGCACTTGCCTTCGCCGGCAATGCTCTCAATTGCGGGAACCAGGTTTCCTGATGACCAGTTACCTGCGATGCAGCAGGCAACCTCACCGGTAGCCATGGCAGATACTACATCATCCTCTGTATTGGCAGTTGTTCCGGGCATTACAAATGCCGCGAACTTGTCGAAGAACTCTGCGGCAGCAGCATTATTGAAATCAATGGAACCGTCTTTGAACTTTGCTTCGTAATCCGCTGCGCTCATTCCTGCATACTCGGGGAATACGCACTCGAAGGGCATGAAGCAGCAGGTGGTATTTCCGCCGGCAAATGTGATGGCATCATATCCCTTGGCAGTAACATCCGCGCACATCTTAAGGAATTCATCCGCATCCCTGGGAACTGCAGTCCAGCCGCACTCTTCAAGGATTGCCATGTTATAGAACATCGCGGTAAAAGCAGCACCCTGGGGAATACCAAGGCAGACACCGTTATAGGTTTCAGCGTCCTTATAGAACTGACCCATGTGCTTGTAAACTTCGGTGCCCGATACATCATAAATAAGGCCTGCGTCGATCATGGCACGTGACTGCTCACTCATTGCAGGGTTGATGATGTCAGGGCAGTCTCCTGTTGCAAGAACTGTTGCAAAGTAGTTCTCCTGGGAGTCCATAAGCTCGAGAGTCACGTTCGGGTTCTCTGCCATGTACTTGTCCATCAGTTCATGCCATGCATCGGGAGCATCAATATCCTGCTGATAGATGTAAAGGGTAACCTTCTCACCCTGGGCCTTCGGGGCTTCCGCTTCCTGGGCCGCAGGTTCCGCTGTGCTGCAGGCTGCGAGTGAAAGAACCATGGCTGCTGCAAGAAGCATTGCGATAAGTTTCTTCATTTCTTTTCCTCCTCTAAAATTTTCAGGTACATTTACCTTTTTGTGCTTAAGGCACTTATAAACAAACGGATGATTCCGTAAGTTCCTTTATTACTGTTTGCTGATATCAAAGACTACGACAGTGCCGAGCCGCTCTCTGTTTCCCACAGCAAGTTTTTTTCCGTCAGGGCTCACGGCAACAGCACTTAAATCATGCAGATAGAATACATCTCCGGGCGTAAGAGCCGGTCCGTAATTGCATCCAACAACACCCAGCCAGCGAAGTCCCCTTCTGTCATCATAGCGGAACAGATTGCCAAGATCCTCTTCGTAACCGGCCACTCCCCATACGGTTCCATCCGGGGCTGTGCACATTCCTTTTACCGGTCCGTTCACGCAGGCGGGGCCGAGAGCATAAACCTCTTCACCGCTGAGGATCGCAAGCATTCCGTCATTTGTTGCCACAAAACGTCTGTTATCGGAAAGCGGTGTCTCACAGGCGATGAAAGCCTGATACTGCCTGCCGGGATAATACGGCAGGTCGATCTTTTTTCCGTTCTCTTTGACATCCGCAGTCTTGTTTTCGCCCGGCTTTGCTGTCATCACCAGATCCGAAAGTTTCCCTTCTTTCACGGTAAACCGGTAATACTCATTCTTTCCGCAGATGCCGGTAAGGGTTTCATTGTCTTCCCATGTAAGGCTTACTATCTCGCTGTCCTCCGTATTGTCAGGAGATAATGTACGCCAGAGTTTCACCGGCGGGAAAGCAACCGGAAGACCGCAGTTCATGGGGTTCGCACTCATCTTTGCTTCCTGCTCATGAATGATCGAGGATGATTCGATATACTCCGGTGCTTCGGGATCATAGTAACGGTCCTCAAGATTTCCTCCGTGCTCGCCGATATGTTTCCGGAATTCCCCAAGATCGATGCTCGTGAGATCCGGGCCGTCCAGGGAATGGTTGGAACCGGTTATATACAGGATGTCATCGTCAGTGATCACGACTTCCGAATTCCATCCGCAGGCGCGTTTCTTTGTTCCGGCCACGCCGATCCATTCAGGCTTTCCTCCCCTTGTGATATCCCAGCGGTACAGGGATGCGGGGATGCCAAACTCCAGGTTCTCCTCATAATTATTCAGGGAAGTCACAACGTACCAGAGAACACCTTCAGAGTCAAAATCCATGCCCCAGACACAGTTGCGGTTTTCAAGAGCGCTGTACCGTTCCGTTGTCAGGTAGGAACCCATGTCCGTAAACTTTTCTGTTTCCGTATCGAATGCGAAAATGCTCTTCGAATACATCGCAGACATATACATTTTTCCGTCGGGGCCGGTTCTTGATATGGCAAGATCGTTATAAAGCGTATGATACTCATATCTTTCATACGGGAACTGGAAACCGAGATCTTTTACCGTCAGCTTTTCCGTATCAATTTTATAAACCCATCCGGTCATGGAAGCGCCGTAAATATTTCCGTCAGGACCCAGGGAAAGCCGGAAGGAATACGTCTCGGACATCTTTCCGAAATCCATAACCTCGCGTGTGTCAAGATCGAATCTGTAAAGATGACCTCTTAAAAAACCAAGGCACCATAAAGCATTGTGCGCCGGCTCATAGAGAGAGCCGTAAATGGATTCCATCGGAACGGGAATGCCCAGATTCTCGGCTTTTTTCGTAACAGGATCATAAACGATCACATTTCCCCCGGCAAAGCCCTCCCAGGCATGATTATAATAGGCATGCGGCATCCAGGTCGGGTGCTTCGGGCTCTTATCCGTGGTATGGGTCGTCATAATGATGCGGCCATCCGGCATGAAGTTGATTGAGGAATGGAATTTAGATGCTCGAATGGCGCGATCCTTCGCCAGAATTACCTGCTCCCCCTTGAAGCATTCTTCTACTTCCCCGGTCTTATGATCATAGCAGCAGAGCCGCACATAGCCCGCGGTAGCGATTTCTGTGGAAAGACCGTAATATAGCTTTCCGTCCGGTGAGGCATTTGAATCCCAGATGGCATTATGGGAATACCGGAGCGGATAAACAACCTGTTTCACTCCGTTCTGCGGGATCAGTTCATAGTGTTTTGCATCATTAAATAAGTATTTCTCCATGAATTTGCTCCTCTTACTTACTCCTTATTTCTTAACTGTTTTCTGTATTCTGAAGGTGTGAACCCTGTAACCTGCCTGAATCTTTTTGAAAAATACTGCATAGAATGAAACCCGGAAAGCTTCGTGATCTCACTGATCGGAAGCTCCTCGTTCTCCAGAAGTTCTTTTGCGGTCCGGATCTGTTGTCTTGTAATTACTGTGATCAGGCTTTCACCGGTCACAGACTTATAAATCCTGTAGAGTGCCGTCCGGTTATAATGGAATCTTTTTGCCATGTCCGAGACGGACGTACAGTCTGCTGCATGCTTCGATATATAGGCATTGACCTGATCCACGACATAGTCATAATTCCCTGCTGTTTTTTCTGTGTGGACAGCTTCCCGGTTTCCGTTTCCGGAGATTTTCCGCATCATCAGCACGGAGAACTGTTCCAGATAATCACAAAGCATCTGATGTACTTCTGTGGAATTTGTGGTGTCGTCTTTATCATCTAAACGGGTCAGCTCATCGATCATTTTCAGAAGAATGTCTTTTTCCGTTTCCGAATAGGTCAGTACAGTATCTGAAGGTACGTTGAATGCCCCTTCCGGAATAAAGGAAAAAACAACAGTATCCGATTTCTCCGAACGAAGACGGACATCATGAACCGTTCCGGGCTGTATGATGATGCATTCGTTTTTCTTTATCTTGAGCCATTCACTTCCAACCAGAACATAAATATCTCCGGCAATGGAAAAAACGGCTTCCCACGCTTTTTTGTGAACATGTTCAAATCCGGCAGAAAACCTGCCGCTGACTCTGTCAATGGAAATCACCTCACTGATCGTGAAGCTGGGTATGCACTGTGGAAGTCTGTATGTTGTAATCATGTTCTTCTCCTGTACCTGTATGCAATATGACATAAAAATGTTGTCTTCTCAATGAATAATTTATACATATGTATCATATTGTACTATATATGAAACATATGTTTAAATAAATTATCTTCCTGTTGGTTATTTTTTACATTTTTCATTCTTTGAAACCGGTTACCCTTGATTTGTTTTGCATTCCTCAGACTTATATTATTTTTTTTATAGTTTCTATAGCTTTTTTGTGAAAACAAGTGTACAATGTGAACATAAATTTTATTTGAAAAGGGGTTTTACTTATGGCAAACAATGAAAAGAAAAGCTTTTTTAAGGCGTATCTTGATTTCAATGTCCTCTATAAGATCCTGATCGGTCTTGTAGTCGGCGCTGTTGCGGGTGTTATCCTTGCAGCCTGCGGAATCAAGTCTCTTCCGGGCTGGATCAGTATGCTGGGCACCATCTTCACAAGACTTCTGAAGATGACTATCATCCCCATGGTTGCAGCCTCCCTGGTGGTCGGCGCATCCTCCATCTCTCCGGCAACCGTCGGGAAAGTCGGCATCCGGATCATTCTGATCTATCTGGCGACCTCCGCCGTCGGTGTTATCATCGGTCTTCTGATGGGAACCGTTTTCCAGCCGCATGCAGAGCTGGCTGAGGTAACAGAGCTGGCTGCCGATGCAGCAGGAAAAACCGCGGAAACCAATGTATGGCAGGTAATCTCCGACATCATTCCCACCAGTGTACTTTCCGCTCTGGTGAATGAGACTGTCCTTCAGGTTATCTTCTTCTCTCTGGTATTCGGTCTCTGCCTTTCTTATATGAAGGTTTCAAAAGACGAACGGATCAAGAGAATTGCCGGTGTTACCTATGATATCTTTGACTGCCTTACTGAAGTAATGACCATGGTGGTACAGGGGATTATGCAGTACGCTCCCATCGGTGTGGCAGTACTTATCTGTGAGGTATTTGCCAAGAACGGTGCGTCCGTAGCCGGCGCTCTGGTTTCTGTAGTCGTCGCCTGCTTCCTCGGATATGCGATTCATATCGCTCTCGTGTACGGCGGACTTCTTAAGATCTTCAAGATCAAAATCGGCACTTTCTTTAAGGAAGCAAGAACACCCTTCATCACCGCTTTCGTTACCCGTTCCTCGAACGGAACTCTTCCCACAACTATGACGGCCGCCGAGAATCTCGGTGTGGATAAAGAGGTTTATGCGTTCTCACTTCCTCTTGGCGCAACCATCAACATGGATGGTACCGCAATCTATCAGGGTGTCTGTGCGATCTTCCTTGTTATGAGTGTTTACGGTCGTATGCTCACCGTTTCCGAGATGGCATCTATCGTCCTTCTTGCAACCCTGGCTTCCATCGGAACCGCCGGTGTTCCCGGTGCCGGTGCGATCATGCTCGCCATGGTAATGCAGGGAATCAATATGCCGATCGAACCCGGTACCGTGCTCGCCGGCGCTTATGCCATGATCCTCGGTGTAGATGCCATTCTTGACATGGGCCGTACCGCCCTCAATGTCACCGGCGATCTGACCTGCACCGCCTGCGTAGCGAAGAAGCTCGGCAACATTAAAAAGGACTCTGTCCTGTGAACTGATTGAAAACATACCAGTCATAAAAAGGT
>JAZUHZ010000249.1:0-7778 GCA_045642005.1 Candidatus Avilachnospira sp. | reverse complement strand
TTCAGGATCTCGTTATGCGGCCACCAGAGCTTCATATCATGCTCATAGGCTTCCGGCGGAAATCCGAGGGCATCGATAAAGTAAAGAAGTCCGCCATATTTTTCGTCCCAGCCGGCCTCAAACGCGTAACGGAAGATGTTTTCCGCCGTTTTTTTCAGTTCCTCATTGCCCTCGTACACAGCCTCTTTCAGAAGGAACCAACTCCCCTCGATATCATGTCCGGGATTGACGACCCGGCCGGCCACGGTATCGGTCTGCAGCTCTCCGTTCATTCCGACCGTCTCCAGCGTACACTTAAGTTCCGGCTTGTGGAAGTAGGTAACGATTTCCTCTGCACACGCCTTTGCCCGGGCGTCATAGAGTTCTTTCCGTTCCGGATCGCAGCGTCTCATGATATCGGAGACATTCAGGTAGATCATGGGATCGCCGTGGGCACGGCTCTGCCTTGTTTCCGGCTCGGTCTTCGGCGGCATTCCGACAGGATCTTTGATCAGGCCGTGGTTTAAGTTCCAGACCATTTCGTATCCCCATCTGGCATGTTCGAGGGCCTCTCTGTCCCCGGTGTTCGCATAGTACTCCGCATTGGCGATCGTATAGAAGTTTTCCGAATGGCAGTAGCGGCGCTGCCTTAATGGCTTTCCGTCTCCGGTCACCGTAAAATAGAGCCGCCCCTCCGCTTTCGGGTTATGGCAGTATTTCTCCAGGAAATCGAGGCAGGACTTCGAAGCCCGGAGCCATTCCTCCTTCTTTCCGTACACCGTGCAGAGATAGGAAAAGATCCAGCCGCACCGTCCCTGCATCCAGACACTCTTGTCTTTCGAGAAAATCTGTCCTTTCCGGTCAAGGCAGGTGATCACCCCGCCGTACTCTTCATCCATTCCGTTTTTGAGCCAGAAATCAATACAGCGTTCCAGCTCCTCTTTCACCCATTTGTGGGCATCGGTAAATTTCTGATCCATGAAAAATGAAACCTCCGTGATTTCCTGTAATTACAGGAGTATTCTATCAGTAATATCAGTCAAATTCAATGCCAAACACCGGACGACTTTTCCCTTTCGCTGTCCGTTTCGGATAGCTTTGATTATACCCTTTCTGCGTAAATTCCTCAATACGGAAATTTCACTTGCAAGTGCCTTCCCCATCGGTTATGATGAAGCCGCCGGACCTTTTCCCGGCACAATATATGCTTTACAGAGGAAACCGGATGAGCACCGAAAAAGAACTGATCAGAAAAACAGAAAACGGAGACTATGACGAAAAATTCAGATGGCTCTACTGCCTTACAGAAGAAGATACCGGAAAAGAGAGGGAACGGTATATCCATGTTCTTTCCGGACTTCTTTCCCACTACGGCGAGCATCCGGACACTGCCCTTTTCTCCGCTCCCGGGCGGACCGAGATTGGCGGCAATCACACCGACCATCAGCACGGAGCGGTTTTATGCGCGAGTGTCAATACCGACATGATCGCAGCCGCCGGAAAAAACGGCACCGATACGATCAGACTTCTGAGCGAAGGCTACGGGGAGGTCCTTATCGCCACGGATGATCTTTCTGTCCGCGAGGGGGAGAAAAACACCACCGCCTCCCTGGTCCGTGGCATCTGCCACGCATTTTCCGAACGCGGTGCCTGTGTTTCCGGTCTTGATATCTACATGACAAGTGCTGTACCGAAAGGTAGCGGCGTTTCCTCAAGCGCAGCCTTTGAAGTTCTTATGGCCAATATCTTTTCCGCTTTTTTCTGTGATGAAGGTACAGCGCCGGATGCCGTCGAGATTGCCAAGATCGGCCAGTACGCGGAGAACGTGTATTTCGGAAAGCCCAGCGGCCTGATGGATCAGATGGCCTCCAGTGTCGGCGGCGCCGTATATATAGACTTTCATGATCCGGATGCACCGCTTTCGGAAAGCCTGGAACTCAACCTTTCAGAAGCCGGACTGAGTCTTTGTATCGTGGATTCCGGAGCGGATCACGCGGATCTCACCGGAGAATATGCCGCCGTCCCGGAGGAATGCAGGGAAGTGGCTTCGCTTCTCGGAGCTTCAGTCCTCGGAGAGATCCCCTACACAGTATTTATGGAAAACCTGCCCCGCCTGCGCGGGAACTGTCCCGACAGAGCACTCCTTCGGGCAATCCATTTCTATGACGATACCGAACGGGCCCGGAAAGAAGCGGAAGCGCTGCGGAAAAAGGACTACGATACCTTCCTTTCCCTGGTAAATGCCTCCGGAGATTCCAGTTTTGAGTATCTCCAGAATATCACGCCCGCGGGCAGCATCCGCCATCAGGATGTGGCGCTCACCATCGCCATCCTCCGGAAAGCGCTCCGCGGAAAAGGCGCTGTCCGGGTCCACGGCGGCGGCTTTGCGGGAACCGTCCAGGCTTTTGTCCCGCTTTCGGAGCTTTCCCGTTTCATGGAATTTACGGAACGTGTCACCGGCCCGGGCAGCTGCCATGTGATGTCCGTCCGCCCGGCCGGGGGAATCCGGATCGATTCTTAATATCAAAAGCGGTATTTTCAGCCGGACTGAAAATACCGCTTTTTTTCATATCTGAATCTCTTGGATCATCCTGAATATCCTTTCAGAAAGTTCCGCATGTCCCTTCTTTGTCAGGTGCATATAATCGATCTGGTTAAACTCGCAGCCTGCGGCATCGAGGAAATAACATCCGTTCTCTCTGGCCACCGCTTCATATTCGGGAGCCAGCTGTTCGGATTTTTCCGCGCAGGTAAGGCCCATCGTCGGCTCCTTCATCTCCCGTCCGATCGGAGGCGGGCAGATGATCAGGATCTTCGGATCCTTCTCTCCCCAGCAGTTCACAGACACGCACTTTCTGAGAAGCCGGCGCATCCCCCAGCCGATACAGGCCGCATCTGCTCCGAAACGGTCCTTGGTATCATTGGTACCGAGCATGATCACTAAAAGATCGACCGTCTCATGGCTTTTTAAGATTGGAAACGCTACGGATACGGCGTCCATGCTTTCCGTGAGCGGATCCGGAAATACGGTGGTACGGCCGGAAAGTCCCTCTTCAATGACAAGATACTCTTCCCCGAGTTTTTTCTGCAATAGACAGGTCCAGCGCTCATTTTCCGTATAGCGCACGCCGCCGTCCTCCGTATCGGAAGGATCCGCACAGTACCCGTGGGTATTGGAATCCCCAAGACATACAATATGTTTTTTCATCATAGTGACACCCTTTCTGTCTGATCTGCCGGCCCGCGGCCATCTTTTTGTCAGA
Source organism: Candidatus Avilachnospira sp. (assembly GCA_045642005.1). GTDB lineage: Bacteria > Bacillota > Clostridia > Lachnospirales > Lachnospiraceae > Avilachnospira. Next base: position 4,536 of record JAZUHZ010000249.1, on the reverse strand, counting down.
TGATTTCGGTACGGAGTCCTCCGTCTTCTCCCTCCCGAAGAAGGATTCTCTTTCCATCCATGTCCCTGTCATGTGCGGGATAATCGCTCCGGTAATGGGGACCGCGGCTTTCTTTTCTATTGAGCATCGCCGTCACCATCGCCTCGGCAGTCCGAAGCGCATGGAACGCCCCCAGAGAAGTCCGGCAGTCTTTTCCGGCTGCAATCTGCGCGGCTGCATTGTATTTTCCCCGGAGATCTTTTATGAGGGAAAGGGTTTCCCCGAGGCTTTCTTCGCTCCTTAGCGCATTAGCATTGTACCAGAGGCTCTCTCCGATTGCCTTAAGAACCTCTTCCGGCGAAAATACATTTTCTCCGCCCCGGATCCATTCTGAAAACTCTTCCAGTTCCTTTTCCGGATCCGTCCCGGGCGCTTCTTCTTTCCTCACATATTCCGCCGCCTGCTCACCAGCGATCGCACCGAAACAAAGAGCGGCGCTCGTCGCCATTCCGCCGTGGCGGTCAGCTCCGTGGATGCCTCCGGCAGTCTCTCCGGCGGCATAAAGCCCCGGAACGCCGGTCTCCGCTTTCTCATTGATCCGGATCCCGCCGTTGGCACAGTGGGCGAAGGACGAGAGCCAGATCGGATCCCTGGAAAGGTCGATGTGATACGGAGCATACATCTCTCTTGCTTTTTCAATAAATCCGTTCGGGTCCGTGGCGATTCCTTCCTCAAAACGGATCTCAAATCCGCATTCCCGGTGGTTTTGGATCGCATCCTCCATCAGCGCGAGTTCAAAATACTTTGACCGGTCTTCCGTGGTAAACGGTCCATGAAGAGCACGGTCCCAAAGACATCCGTCGACGGTGATTTCCGGAGCATGCTCGGAGAGATACGCTTTCAGAATGTCCTTTCCATCCGCATTCTTCACGCTCTCTGCCCGGCGAAGAGTGGTCTCTGAAAAAAGGAGCTTATACACCGGCTTTGTAAATCCCGGGATGAACTGCAGGAACTCCATGTTGATGAGCTCTGCTCCGGCATGCATGGCGATGCTGTGGCCGGATCCGATGGTATCCGCCGTGTTCAGACTGTGTTTATACAGCCCGCAGGTACCGCCCGTCGCGAGGATCACGGCCGGCGTCTGCACATAGATCAGACGGCCCTTTGGGTCCGAGATCAGCGCTCCGGCAATCTTTCCATTCTTTTTGGAAAGATACAGAAGATCCGTATGCTCAAGGAACGTTACGTTTGGGAGCGTTTCGAAGGTCTTCCGGACATTTTTCCGGATCTCGTCCCAGCCTCCCCAGGAATAGAGCAGCCGCTCCTTTTTCGCAAAGCAGGCCGGACGGCCGGCATAGAGACGTTTCGGCTGCATCGAAAGCTCCGGAAGTCTTTCTATTTCTCCCGGTATCCGGTCAAGGATCGTCTGTACTAAGGCTTCATCCGCCACGCCGCAGCCGGTCTCCAGGATCTCCGAAAGAAAGTCCTTTTTATCCTCTTCCGAAGCCGGATTCTGACTGCCGAGTGCCGCGGTCAGCGGGTAGAAACTTGACCCGGAGCAGAGCTGCCCCCGGGAGATCATAAGAACGCGGACGCCGCGGTCATTTAAGTCCTTCGCTGCCCGGAGTCCCGCAAGACCGGTACCGGAGACCAGCACATCAACTTTCAGAATTTCATCAATTTTCATAGGTTCACCCTGCATACAGGATTCCGGAGAATACTTCGTCTTCCGGAAGTCCAACATCCGTCACGTTCCGGCTCCAACCCTCTCCCATGCTTCTTTGCACACGGTAGACGGTCTTTTCATAATCCGCTTCCGGGAAATCCCCTTTGATATAGTACATAGAATAGTCGTCCCAGTGTTCTTCCGTAACAATGGCCGGATCGATCACCTGCATATCGGCAAAAGTTTCTCCGTCGGTCCGGATGATCCGAAGGAAGGTGCCCTCCGGGATATCCTCTTTTCCGGTTACGTTTCCGGCCTCATCCACGGTATCCACCGGTAAGGCCACTTTAGTCTTCAGAATGGCAGAACTCGGAATCTCAAAGAACGGCGCATCCTCCGCCGGCCTTCCGTCCGCTCCGATATGGTAATGCATGGAACCGAACAGGGTCGAGAAAACTTCCATGTGCTTCCGGAGCCAGAGATCCGAAGGATCTGACATTCCGGGATCTCTACTGAAGCTCTCATAGCCCTTCTCGTCCTCGGTAAAGCCGTAGGTGCCGGAAAGCTTCGGATTACAGGACGGATACAGGCACTCGAGATCCTCCTCCCCCGTCTCCATCGTCCGTAAATCTACCACCCGGAGCAGTACATAGTCATTGTCACCGGTTTCAAAGATCCACAGATAATACTGCCCGTTTGCATAGACAAGATAGGGTTCTTCCTCGTAGGAATAGTCATCGACAAGGACAGAACGATTGCCGCAGTTCACCGTGTAATTATAGGCCCATTCATCATAGTAATTATATGTGAGATGGAGTTCCTCCTTCTTCCCGTCGCCGTTGACATCGAGATAAGTCGGAAACTCCCGAACGAAAGGCATCATGTAGGCATCCGGCTTTTCTGTATACTTCTCCTCGAAGATTTCCGGTGCCTCATCAAAGAAGATCCTGATCACCTGGGCGCCGTCGGCAAAGGAACCGATATGATAGGGGTTGAAATATACCGTTACGCCTTCATAATCAACGGTCCATCCCTCGTAATCCGTAAGATTCTCCCCTTCCATTGCCTCGGAGGGTTTTATGAGGTGCTCCGCCGAATCCGGATACAGTTCCGGGATTTTTTCATCACACAGCTGGAAGAACTTCTGCTGGTCTTTTACAACATCCGCAAAGTGGAGTCTTTCCCCTGTCTCCGGATCAAAATTATCTCCGCCGTATCCGTACATGGGATGGGCGCCTCCGGCATAGTCACTGGCAAAAACGAGAATGCTGACCGCCCGGTTATCCGCCCGGAGCACCTTCGCCGTACTTTCGCTGTAGAACGGTTCCTCGAACATTCCGCCGGCTTCCTCAAAGTATCCGCGGTACTCAGGCAGCGTCTCTTTCGCCCACTCTCTGGAACGGTCTGCGATTCCCTGGAACGCGTCCGCTAGCCCGGGATACTCTGCTGCCTCTTCTTTGCGGAGGATGGGGGTGTAATAGGTGTATTTTGCCGCCGGATTCCCGTTTTTATCATACTGACACAGGATATCGGTCTCAAGATCCACATGCAGAAGCGTAAGGGCCTCCTCTTTCTCCTCGGGGGCCGCTTCCGTCTCCGCTGCCGCCTCCGTTTCCGCTTCGTTCTCTTTTTCCGTTACCGGCTCGGCTTTCTCCGCAGTTTCCGGCGCTTTGGTCTCCGGAGCAGCCGTTGTTACCTGGGCTTCCGTAACCGCCCCCGTCTCTGCTGCCTTCTTATTGCCGCAGGCAGAAAGGAGAAGTATCATTCCCGCAAGAAGAAGTAATGAAATCGTCTTTTTCATATCCAGTGTCCTTTCCAATCTTACTTTAACGCTTTTAATAGAATTCCTATTACTGCCTTTTTGTTATGTTCAGAAAATCTGATGGTGTATAAACAGGCACCGGGGAAAACTTATAGTCAGAAATGTTTCTTGTGATGATGCAGTCAGCATTTTCCCGCAATGCCGTCTCAACCATGATGGCATCCTCGTAATCGGCGGTTTCGGATATGAGAGCCCGCTGGCAGTCAAGTCCGGTCGTATTCAGTACGGGGAAAAGAAGAAATACCTTCTTCATGATTTTTCCGGTTTCGGTATCACTATGTGTGATCCGCTGCTCCTCCCAGAACGGTTCCCGTTTCTGCAGAACATCAAGAATGACACAGGTGTCTGCTAATGCCTTCATATTCTGTCCCTTCTTTCTTCCATCGATTCCTCCAGGGTCATGGTGTCAGGCAGGATACCAATGAGAGATTCTTCCTCCTGCAGTCTGTCCTCAAAGGGACGTGAAAGCTTAGCAATTACTTTCCCGTACTGAGTGATATAAATATCTTCGGTCGCGGCCAGAGAAAGATATTTTCCAAAATTTGTCTTGAATTCTGTTGCAGTAATTGACATATATCTCAACTCCTTTCGCACGATTATATTAGCACAATCGTGCGATACAATCAATTTTTTTGTACCATTCCATCAATCGTCAACTGCGAGTTACACGTCACTTCCTGACCGGGTACCATGGAAAAGGTTACATGCCACACATTGACCAGACGCCCTCGGGAGTCTGCGAGACAGAAACCGTCCGGCAGCAGAGGCATTGACCGGAAATTCGTCATGAGGGATGTGAAATCAGGGAAATCCGACAGTTGCACATCCCTCACATTTTAGGCAGGGATGTGAAACCAGCCGGATGAGGCGATTCCCCATCCTTTTTTCGCGATTTTTTGGCTCGAAAGGATGTGAAACCCCTGCTCTCGGACATTTTCACATCCTTTTCAACCCTTCCAGACCCCAAAAGAGGATGTGAAAACCCGTTTTTAAGACATTTTCCCATCCCTCGCATTTTCAGGAGGGATGGGAAAGCAGGCAAACTGACCTGTTTCACATACTTTTGACC
>JAZUHZ010000248.1:0-21529 GCA_045642005.1 Candidatus Avilachnospira sp. | reverse complement strand
GCGTTCTTGTTGGCGTAGTTGGCAGCCGCCGCAATCGCGGTGGTCGCTACGACGGCAAAGGTGCAGTCCTCAAACTCCTGTGTCACTTCATGGGCGATACAGTCACGGGAGGCCTTTTCTCCCTTGTTCATGCAGATGTCGTTCGTTGCCTGTGCCATTACCTTGGAGGTATACATATCGGCGGGCTTGGTGTTGACATTCTTGGTCTCCAGCATGAAACCGGTCTCGATGTACTTTGCCAGGCAGTCTGCCATACCGGAAGCGAAATTCTTCACGGGTTCCTCTGCAAGGAGCTTCGTATCCAGGATGACGCAGTTGTTCTCCTCTTCATACCAGATTCTGTCTAAGGGCTTGTGTTCGGGCGTATACATCACGCTCATGGCGCTCCAGCAGTTAAAGGTACCGAGAGAGGAAGGAAGGCACACAAGCGGAGTGCCGGAAGTATGTGCCACGGCCTTTGCCATGTCCATTCCTTTTCCGCCGCCGGTGGCGATCACGATGTCGCAGTTTTTCGCGGCAAGGTCCGCTTTCATCTTCTCCAGAGTGTCGTAGGTAACATCGGTGGTCAGAGGCTCATATTCAAACGCAATATGTGCCTCGCCGAGAGACTCCTCGATGCGGTCCTTCGATGCCTCAATTCCCTTCTGTCCTCCGATCACGAGGGCTTTCGTTCCTTTTAAGAACTCCACTTCACGGCCGAGGCACTTATATGCATCCGGCTCCTGGATGTAACGTCCGCAGCCGAATTTCTTGGGCTTAAAATCGCTCATATTGATTCTCCATTCCTTTATAATAGCTTCATCAGATCCCGGATTCCGAAAGCGCCCTCCGCTCCGAGCACAAATCCTGCGATCTGTTCCTGCTTTTCCTTCGGTACGTTTCCGCAGGCGGAAAGATCAGAAAACTTTTCGCGCATATCCTCCATGGTGAGCGGATATTCCGGCTCGCCCTTCGGGTACTTCACGCTCTTTTCGAGATCTCCGTCCGGAAAATGCACGGTCACAACGGCTTCCCGGATCGCGGGTGCCTGCGCGGTCAGCGCCGGGTCCACGATCACTTCCGATGCCTTGCAGATCCGCTGTACCTCCGGATCGAAGATATTCTCTTCGGTGAAATCCGAAAATCCCACACTTCCCTTGACCGCGGCCAGGGCCGTGGCAAAAGGAACGCTCATTTTTCCGGCGACGGGGCTTTCCACCAGCGTATGATCGTGGCCCTTAACGCCCTGTTCATACATCCGGATAGTAATGCCTTCGATATCCTCCGCGCGCTTTCCGGGGTTCTCCGAAAGAATGGCACGTACCGCGTCCACGGCGCCGTGCGTATGCCGGCAGGAGGCGTGGATCTTATGATACGAACCGAGAACCGTCAGATTCTCCGGCACGGGATCCGTCAGGAATTCCGTATGGTACTCATCGGCCACCGCTTTCAGGAATCCGAATTTTCCAGATAGCGGATCATCCGGTCCGGTAAATCCGGCTTTTACGGTGAGAACGGCATTGACCGCATCATACGCGGCCCGCCCGATGTTTAAGGGCTTGAGCGTAGAACGGTTCTCCTGCATTTCCAGGATGCCCGATGCCGAGGTGCACGCGGCGGAAAGTACATCTTTCATCTCCTCTCTGCCCATATGGAGCATTGCGGCGATACCGAGCGCGGCGCCGATGGTCCCGCAGGTTCCGGAAGCATGGAATCCTCTTTTCCGATGATGGGGCTGGATGCATTTTCCGAGCCGGTTTGCCGCCTCATATCCCGCGGCAATGCCGCAAAGCACATCCGACAAAGGAAGATCCTGATACTCCGCCACAGAGAGAAGGGAGGCGATGATGGGGGCCCCCAGATGGATGGAGGTGAGACGGTTGCCGTCATCAATGTCGAACACATGCGCCATCATGCCGTTTAAGAGAGCGGCCGCTTCCAGCGAGGCTTTCCGGCCGGTATGGATCACGGTCACGCCATCACAGGCAGGGATGCTGTCAAGGTAATTCCTCACCTTTTCTCCGAGAATGCTTTCTCCCCCAAGCGCTCCCCCGAGGAAGTCAAGGAGACACCGGCGCGCCTCCTCTTCCGTTTTTTCGGAGAGGGGCGTCACCGCCGTCTGATAAATATTTTCAATAAACTGTTCTGAAATGTTCATAAGGATTAAAGTTCTACCGAAGCTTTTCTGGGCTCGAAGCAGCAGGCAGGACGCATGGCCACCACGCGGACACCGGAAGCTCTCTGCGGGCCGACCTTCATGAAGGTACGGAGGACGGTGGTCTTTCCGCCGAGGCCTAACGGTCCGACACCGGACTCGTTGACATGCTCGGTAATATAGTTCTCCATATCAGACTGCCTGGAGAAATCTGCATCGGCAAGCGCCTCCATCATGAGAGCGGTCGCTTCAAACTGGCTTCTTCCCATACCGACTGCCAGCGCGCAGGGGGTGCATCCGAGAAGACCGGTGGCCTCTTTGGCGCGCTTTACGATCTCGTCAAGCACTACGGTTAAGTTGTGCTTGTGGAAGATCCGCTGGGTCAGTCCGCGGATGGCGGGGCCGCCGCCAAGCATGAGAACGGTCACACGGAGGACATCTTCCTCCACCTCGCGTACTAAAACGGGAGCCAGATCAAGGTCCTCGGAGTTGGGGCTGATACCGCCGGACATATCGATCCTCTCAGCATCGTCTCCCATGATCGCCATAGGACGGCCGGGGAGTTCCTTAAGGCCTTCTTTGATACCTTCTTTGATGGCCTTCATTACGTTTCCGGTAAGTGCCTTGTCGGGGCCTACTTCCACGATCACATGCGGGATCCCCGTATCGTCGCAGAGCGGGCTTCTGTCGCGCTCTGCCACCACTGCGTTCTCAAGGATCGTCTCCAGATTCCATTTCGCGATTTCCGTCTCCTCACAGCAGATGGCTTCTCTGTATGCCTGCTTTCTGTCTTCTGTAAAGGTTGATCCCGCTCTGACGAGACAGTCGGCAACCTTTGCAACGATTTCGTTATATTCTGCCATTTTGTGCCTCCTTAGAACATGGACTCGCCGTGTGCGGCGGCGATGATTGCGGGGAATCCGGTGATTTCCAGCTCGTAAAAGGCCTCCATGCCAAGTTCCGGGTGGGCCAGGCACTTTTTCGAGGAAACCTTGGAATTTAGAAGGGCGGTTACCGGTGCGATGACCGCAAACACGGTGTTATTTTCGCCCATCATCTGTACGGTCTCCGGCTTTAAGGCGCCTTTTCCGAGATGCATGCGGATCCCGGCTTTGGTGAGGGCAGGCATGGTTCCTTCGATCTCCAGCTTATTGGAGGAAGTGGGGCCTACACCGGCAGGGCTGACGGCGGTGTGGAAGATCACGCCGCCCTGGAGATCGATTGTATTGGTTCCGTCTTCAATCTCTTTCACGATCTTCGGAAGAACGGCGTCACGGCCGGCGAAGATCTTTCCGGTGATGTTGACGATATCGCCCACATGCAGAGAGGCAAGGACCTCTTCCGTAAACGGGGCCTCGATTGTTCTGATATTCATTTTTGTTTCTCCGTTTTCACTCCGGGTCGGAAACCTTTATCGGTCACCACGCTCCGCGATTCGGTTTCAATATGTTTCTGCCGCATCCTCATAAACGCTCGCGCGTGACATCGCGCTCGCATTCGGATTTGCAGAAACATTTGAAACTCGAATTGCTCCGCTATTGTTCCCGCTAAAGGTTTCCGTCCCTCCGTTCTGTTTTGACAGTTCGGGCGGAATGAGATTCCGCCCTACGCTAAAACGATTAGTGGTTGAGGGATCCCTTCGGTGAATATTTGGCTTCGGGATAGTACTCTTCGATCACGCGCTTTACGAGCATAACCTGCTTTGCACGCTTCTTGGCATCCTCGTTGGTGGAATCCCAGCTGTGGGTCTTGGCTACGGATCCGCCGGTCTTTAAGTAGATGGGAGCGGCAACTCTGATCATCTCGGGCACTTCATAGTGACGGATGAATCCGCCGGAGGACTCGGGGTTCTCGGTATGGCAGTCAATCGGGATGTTGATGGCGGCACGGACTGCTGCCAGGTGCTGCAGCTGATAGTCACGAACGATATTGAAGCTGTCGGCACCGATCTCTTCGAGCATCTTGGCGGAGCAGGGGTTGCCGTGTCCGGCATGTGCGGAAATCTTGAACTTGCAGTCTGCGGGAAGTTCGCCTGCCTGACGGAACTTATTCAGTGCCCAGAGGCAGCCTTCATCATATACAAGGAACGTACGGCAGCCAAGGCGCGCGGCACGCTTTACATCCTCGATGGCACGAACCACCTGATCCTGTCCGCGGAGTCTGTAACCCATTCGAACGCCTTCGGGGCTCTTTACGGAGGCAGAGGTATCGGTTGTGGCACGCGGTCCGATGGCAAGGATCAGCTCTACCTGATGCTCGTGCGCAAGCTCTACCATCTTTGCGATCTCGGCATCGGTCAGGGTCCAGATTCCCTTGGTCTGTGTTACACGGTGGATATAGAATCCCAGGTTGTCAAACTCCTCAAGGAGGGTCTTCATAACGCCGGGGCCCTGAATGCCGGGAACCTCAAAACGGTACTGGCATCCGTCATCGAAAGTCTTCTCGGATGTGGGAAGAGAATAAAGATCTCCGCCGGGCTGGCCGATGGTCTCTAAAAATGCTCTGGTCTGTTCCATTGAATTCATAATGCGTTCTCCTTAAATTACTTTTTTATCTCTTTAATTACATCTATTACTGTACCGTCACGGTATTCAATGACGGCTGCTACCTTGTCCGTGGTCTCGATAGGCTTCGGAACGCCCGTGATTGAGAGTGCGAGTTTACATAACTCATCGATGGAGGTGGTTTTGATGCCGGCTTGGGCAAAGTCCTCTTTCAGCTCTTCGTAATATTTGTGCTTCGGATTGAGAGCAATACCCGCTTCGGTCACAACCATGGCCACGCTGGTACCCGGGGTGCAGAGCGTGAATACTCTGGGAACGATACTCGGTGTCCTTCCCCGGACAACGGGAAGCGTTACGATGGAAATGTCCGCACCGTCCGCCACATCGGGACCTCCGCCGAGACCTGCCATCATCTCACCGGACGACCCGGTCAGGATATTGATGTTGAAATCGGTATCCACCTCGAGGGCGCCGAGAATGCCGAAGTTCAGTTTATCGAGCATGCAGCCTTTCTGATAGGGGTTACTGTATACCGCGTTATCGATCTCGATCACGCCGGGATTCTCCACGATTGCGCGTGCGGCTACCGCGTCAAAAGACTGGGAGCAGGCAACCACTCTGACCTGGCCCTTTTTGTACATATCGATGATGTTGGACGTGGTTCCGCCGAGGGAGAAGCTTGCCGTGATACCCTTCTCTTCCATCCGCTCGGAAAGATAGATGGTGGTGGCAATGGCAATCGCACCCGCTCCGGTCTGGAAGGAGAAGCCTTCTTTGAACCTCCGGGAAGCGGCGATGGCATCTGCCGTACGCTTCGCGATCATTAAATCTCTCGGATTCTTGGTCATCCTTGCGGCACCGGCGCCGATCTTTGCGGGATCACCGATCTCGTCCACTTTTACAACATAATCCACATACTGCTGGGAAATGCTGACGGGGTTGCAGGGGTAGTCCACCAGGTTGTCGGTGACCACCACCACTTTCGCCGCGTTATAGGCATCCACAAACGCATAGCCTAAGGAGCCGCAGGCGTTGGGGCCGATCTGGCCCGTGCAGTTGCCGTAGTCATCCGATGCACTGGCTCCGATAAATGCCACATCGATCATGAGGTCGCCCGATTCGATGGCGCGGGGGCGTGCCCCGTGGGGACGAAGAATGACCGGTTCCTCCATCAGGCCGGAAAGCACGGCGTCGCCGAGTTCTCCGCGGATGCCGGAGGCTTCGATCCGGGTGATGGTCCCGTCTTTGACAAATTCAACGATCGAAGGATTCTTGATATTCACGACCGCGCTGGGGGCAAACCGGAGGTTTTTGATCCCGAGGTTCCGGATGGCGGTAAGCACCTGGGAGATGATCTTGTCTCCCTCCCGGAAGCAGTGATGGAAGGAAACCGTCATGCCGTCCGTAAGGCCGGTGGCTTTCACGGCATCCTCCAGGGTCGGAAGAAGCTTTGTGCCGCTTTCGGGGCGGAGGGTGGGCTTCCGGTTGGAAACCACCACGCGCTCCACGGCGTCGTTTTCATATGTACCCGTATAGGGGCGCACGGTATAAGAACCGATCTTTTCCGGAAGTTCTCTTCCCAAACTGTTCTTCATTTCGCAGGCCTCCTTATATTTCAATTCCGGCGGCTCTTGCCTGGGCAAGGGTCGTTCTTGCACGAAGTTCCATGGGTTTGTCGATCATGCCGCCGTCTAAGGTAACGGCGCCTTTATGTTCGCGCTTTCCCTCCTCGACAGCTTCGAGAACCCGCTTTGCATAGCGGATCTCTTTCGCGGAAGGCGTAAACGCGGCATTCACCACATCGATCTGCCGGGGATGGACCACGGTCTTTCCGTCGAAGCCGAGGTTCTTTGTCAGCGCCACATCGGCCCTGAGGCCTTCGATGTCATTAATGTCACTGAACACGGCGTCCACCGCTTCGACGCCCGCATAGCGGCAGGCCATGAGGACGGCGTTTCTGGCATAGAAGATCTCCGCACCGGCTTTGGTTCTTGTAGAACGCATGCTGGCGGTAAAATCCTCGGCGCCAAGCGCGAGCGCCACGACTCTCGGAGAAGCTGTCGCAATCTCCTGAGCGTTCAGTACGCCGAGATAGGACTCAATATTGCACCACAGTTCGATGGAACCGGGGGCAATGCCGGCTTCCTTTTCGATCTCCGTGATCCGCTCGTCGATCCGCTTTACTTCTTTCGCATATTCCACCTTGGGAATGCGGATGGCATCCGGGCAGGCGCGTACCGCCGCCTCGAGATCCTCGTCAATGTATTCAGAGTAGATCCCGTTGACGCGGATGATCACATATTTTCCGGTCGGCCGCTGATATTTGATCAGGTTGTAGACAAGAAGCCTTGCGGCATCTTTCTCGGCTAAGGGGACGGAGTCCTCCAGGTCGTACACGAGGCAGTCCTCGTTATAGAACCTTGCCTGAAGAAGGTTCACGGGACTTGCGCCCGAAGCATAAAGTGATGTTCTCTTTAATGCGTCTTTTCCCATCTCACGCCTCCACCGGTTTATTCTCAAGTTTCCAGTCAAAAGAGCATTCGCAGGCACGGCACAGTGCCGCCAGCGTTCTGGCTTTGATGACACAGTCGATGGCGCCGTGATCCTTAAGATCCAAAGCGGCATCGGTTACTCCCATGCTCTGCGCCGCTTCCTTAACGGTAGCGAGGATCTGATCCTCAAAAAGCGCCAGCACCGGGCTGTCGACGGTGATCCGAAGACCGCCCTCTTCATTCGGGGAAGCGGTCACGAAAACATCGCTCGATTCCAGGGTACCCGCTGATGCGGTTTTCATTACTTTCAAAGTAAACCTCCTTCAAAAGAGACAGTATCGCCGGGACAGAGTCCGGGACACTGTGAACTGATTTTATTGTACCTTTCTTTCCCCGTTTTTACAAATACATCCGGGGTTTATGAGCATAACTTGAAAGTTAATGCAGACTGTGCTATCATGAAGACAGGAAAGGGGAAAAACATGGAACTTTTGCAGCTTCAATATTTCGCGGAGGTCGCAAAATGCGGGAAAATCTCGACAGCGGCCAAAAAACTCTTTATTTCGGCGCCCTCTCTTTCCGCCACCATTGCGCGGCTGGAAAAGGAACTGGGGACGCAGCTTTTTACCCGGACAGGCAATACGATCACCTTAAACCGGGAGGGGGAAATCTTTCTCCGCTACGTCCGGGAGGCCCTTTCCGCCCTCGAGAACGGAAAAGCAGAACTTAAAATTTACGGTGAGAACAGCCGGCACCATGTAAAGATCGCAGCCACCACCTCCAACCTCTGGATTTCCCTTCTGTCCGCCTTTTCCTATGAGTATCCCGACATCACGATCAGTAATACAAGCCTGAAGCTTTCGCAGATGCCGGATGCCTCCATTTACCCGCAGTATAATTTTCTCCTCATTGAGGAAAAGGATTTTCCGGAACGGGAAAGCTATAAAAGCACTCTCCTTATCAAAAATGACCCGCCGGTAGTCGTCGTGCCGCACGACCACTATCTGGCAGGTCAGAAAACTGTCGACCTTCGTGAGATCCGGGAGGAAAACTTCCTCCTGCCGGTGGCCGATATGTCGCTGCACCGCATGGCGGAGGAACTGCTCACCGGCGCCGGCGTTTCCAAAGAGAATCTTTCGGAATGTTCCTATATGCTCCGCCGGAGAATGGTCGCCGAACACCGCGGGATCGCCTTCTCCACGCTCTCCACAAGCCGCTCGGAAGACCAGACCATGTGCTACATTCCCATCTCCTATCCGTCCGCGCCCCAGAATCACTATATCGTATGGGACCGCGGAAGAGATCTCAATGAAGACGAAAAGGCATTCCTTCTTTTTGCAGAGGAATACCTTTCCTAGATTTTCGTTATCGTTTGTCCCGGTCGATAAATTTGAGCGAACCGACCGTCAGCGCCGCAAAAACCGCGGAGAACAGAAGAAGTCTCATCCAGCAGAAAAGAATGTTCTCTGTGGTTCTTTCGTAATCCGCATTCTTTCCCGCCACACTGGTCCTCTCACAGATCAGATCCTTGGCCTTCTGCAGGCCGACCATGTTGAGAAGATCGTTTACCTTCAGTTTGACCTCCAGTTTTTTATCTTTGACTTCCTCATAGGCCGGATTTTCAATCACAAAGTCAAGCACATCCCCGACCGTCACCTCTCCGATGACTTCCTTTTCGTTCAGTTTTGCCGTCATCTCATTATCCGTCCGGTGCAGGAAGGTAAGAACCTCATCCACGGTGGCCGAGCCGCCGATCTCGGTATTCCTCATGTTGTAGACCGTGTTCCATCCCGTGATCACCGGCTGTTCATTATAGCCGTTTTCCGCTGCCACGCACCGGATCCCGTAGCTTGAGATGGAATAATCACAGACCGGTCTCAGAGACTTGGGGATGGCCAGAATCCCGCCGGAGAAGATCAGCTGGAAGATCAGGATGAACGGCATCAGCGTCATGGCCGCCGTCGTGGTATGCACAATGCTGGACAGGAAAAGGGACATCATATCCGCGGAAAATGTGATCAGAAAGATCGTAACAAACATCTCCACGAAATAAATACCGATTACCGTGCCTTCCGAGGGGAAATGAACGCCCATAAATTTGAGCACCACGATGGTGATGACACACTGCAGGAGACAGATCAGGGACTGGAAAAGGATGTGGGCCGCCGTATAGGCGGAAACATGCATTCCCGAATGATGCTCTCTTTTGACGATGCCCCGTTCGCGGCAGATCACCTGAATGGAGTTGAAGCATCCGTTCCAGAGGCAGATGCAGGAAATGGCCAGCGCTCCCATCAGGGTTCCTTCTCTGGTGATATTAAAGCTTCCCTTGATCACCATGCCCACAAGACCCGCAATGATTGCCGAGATCGGAAGAACTTTCCAGTCATTCTGGTAGATGAACATCCGGAAGAATTTACCGAAATAAATGCCGATCTGTGACATTCTGCCGAGATAATGGCGTTTGATTCTTTTGTTGCCTGCGCTGTTCTGATCAGCCATTGTGTGCCTCCGCATATTTCTCTATAAACTCATCAGCACGGCCTTCTCCGCCCTCTTCCTCACGGTTGATTGCCTTAAGGATCTGCTCCATGCTCTCCCTGCCGAAGAATTCCCGGGCCTCCGGGGCGGTTCCGTAAAAGGCAAGGCGTCCTGTCCGGTTTTTGTCTTTTGCGAGGACGATCACGTCGTCAAACATATCGATCACACGATCCGGTGTATGCGTGATCACAATAACGATCTTTCCCTGATCGGCGATCTGCCGGAGAGAGCGCATCAGTTCCCGGGCCATCACGCCGTCCAGACCGGAATCCGGCTCATCCAGAATGAAAAGCGTCGGATTGGAGATAAACTCCATGGCAATGGAAACCCTCTTTCGCTGTCCACCGGACAGTTTCTCAAGTAAACTCTCCCGTACCGGTGTCAGACCGAAAAGATCCATGACAAACTCCACTCTGTCACGGCGGTCCTGCGCATCAAAACTGATCGGGAGCCGCAAAGAGGAGGCATCCATCAGCGTACGGAACACGGTGTCATTGCCGCGCATGAGATCCTGCTGCGGCACAAGTCCGACATCGTATTTCATGCTGTCGTATTCTTTATACATGTTGTGACCGTTGAGCATCACCTCGGCCTTTGCCTTCTCATAGCCGTTCACGGCATTTAAGAACGTGGTCTTTCCTGCGCCGGAACCGCCGAGAAGGAGTACCATTCTCCCCGGTTTCACATACAGGTGGATATCCCTGAGGAGATATTTTTTCCGGAAAATACCCTGCCGGACCGTCCGTTCCTTAAGGTTGACCGTAAGTCCCTCATCGAGAACCTGCGCATTGGCTCCGGTAAAATAATTGGTCATGTCATCCTGGAAATCCTGTACCTTAAAGAGGGGCTGATACTTTTTACAAAAGCCCCACAGGAGGGAGACCAGCGCCTCCATCGGGATCCACAGGAGAACCCAGATTTTTTTTCTCTCAAAAACTTCAATCAGGCGGAGATAGACCCTGATCTCGTAAACCACGAAAACAATGGCAAATACACTGGCCAGAAGCTGCAGAGGATTATGCCACGCGGAATCGGCAGCCACGGCTTCCGAAACTGCGGAAAACAGACAGAAGGCAAGATCCATCACCATGAGAGCGGAACCGTCCCGGTCGCATCCGGCGCATTCCGCCAGCGCATAATACCGGTAGCAGGGGATCAGCCCCTTCCAGGGTTTCTGACCGCACTTCTGAAATAATAACCAGAAGCCGATGCATAATCCCACGGCTCTGAAAACAGAATAGAAACCTCTTCCCTCAAATAATATATGCAGAAGGATCTGCACGATTTTCGCCTCCATATCAGAACGCCCCCACTGCGAGATAGGAACCTGCATCCGTCAGGGTATAGGTACTGTTGCCGGAACTCCACTGGATCGTATTCGCCTCTTCTCCGGGGGAGCTTTCTCCCAGTTTCTCCGTGAAAATCTGTTTGATTTTCTCATAGTCAGCTTTGGCGGGTCCGTAAATGTAATAAGCATACAGGTAACATTTTCCGTCATCAGCTAAAAAACAGGATAATTTTGTTTCTTTTTCGTTTGTAACCGAATCAATTAAAGAAACATTGTGGTAAATCATCCGAATAGGCCCTTCGGTCCGTTCATACTCGTTTCCGAGCACGGTCTCGATCTCCGAAGGAACCATACCGCCCTTTAAGTCAAAGAAGGAAGCCCCGGCCTTTTTCCCCGTGCATCCGAAAAGAAGCCCGGTGACGGCAAGTACGGCAGCTATTTTCAACCAGATCTTTTTCATACCTTTTTCTCCATTCGATATACTCAGACGTATTCTACTCTGAAAGACTGATTTTTTCAACATATCATATGGCTTTTTTTACCGGGAGATGATATATTACAGGGAAAGGAGGGAACTATGGCTTTATTTGAATCCGGAGAAATGTATCTTGAAAACATCTTAGTTCTCAGTGAAAACGGGAAAAGTGTCCGTGCCATTGATTTAAGTGAACACATGGGATACTCGAGAGCCAGTGTTTCCCATGCGCTTGCAAAACTGAAATCGGAGGGCTTCCTCCTCACGGGTCCGGACGGTGAACTGCTTTTTACCGAAAAGGGACTCGATACCGCAAAAAAAATCTATGAACGCCATATCCTGATCACACAGTTTCTGAAAGGGATCGGAGTAGACGAGAAAACCGCGGAACTGGACGCCTGCCGCATCGAGCATGTGATCAGCGACGAGACCGTGGCCGCGATGCGCCGTGTCACGCCAAATTAGCAGAAAACCCTTATTTTAAGCCCCGAAACGGGGCTTTTTTTGTATTACAATTTGTAACAAATACTTTTGCTTCCGTTTATAGTACCCTTGTTCCGGGAGGTGATTGAAAGATGAAAGATCTGAAGATCGAACTGGAAAAATGGCGTACCTTTCTTACGGAAAAGCTGAAAGAGATTGATTCCGTACTCGAAAAGTCCCCCGAAGGCACGATTCACTGTGAAAGAAGAGGCGCCGATGTGCGGTATTTTCTCTTTGACCCGGACCGTGACATGTCAGGAGACAGAGGCGTCTACATCCGGAAAGAGGATCAGGAGCTCGCGCAGAAAATGGCACAGAAAAAATACTGTATGGACCTGAAAAAGGAGGTGGAAAAAGAACTCAGGGCTTTTACCCGTCTCATTCGGATCTTCGAGCGCCGGGATCTCGAAAGATTCTATGCGGAGGCGAACGCCTACCGGAAACGGCTGATCACGCCGGTGTTTATCCCGGCAGAGGACACCGTTTTAAAGTGGTTCGGAAAATATCAGACGCTTAAGCACCAGGAAGGAGAACTGGAATACCGGACTGCGAACGGGAAAATGGTAAAAACCAAATCCGAACGTTCCATCGCCGATGAACTCACCCGGCACGGCATCCCGTTCAAGTACGAATGCTGTCTCAGCTTCGATGAGGAAAAATATCCGCTCTATCCGCCCTTCACCGTCATCAATCTCCGGACGGGGGAGGAATACTACTGGGAGCATATCGAGTTCATCGAAAACCGGGGATTCTCCGATACGTTCATGTGGCGTCTCGAACAGTATGAACGCCACGGTCTCTGGCCGGGAGAAAAAGTGATCCTCACTTATGAGACACCGTACCGGCCGTTTTCACACGACATGATCGTGCATTACATTGAGACATATCTCAGGTAAAAGGGGTCTTCTTTTCAGAAGACCCCTTTAATAAATATCTCAATCCCGATCAGAATGAGGATGACTCCACCGAGCACGGACGCCTTCCCGGAAAGTCTGGTTCCAAACTTCTTTCCAAGCTGGAGGCCGGCAAAACAGATGAAAAACGTGACTGCACCGATGATCAGGGATTCGGTAAACGCCAGCGGAAACCGAAGATCCGCAATGGTGAACCCGACGGAAAGAGCATCGATCGAAGTGGCGATTCCCTGAACGAGCAGCGCGGAAAATCCGAGTACCGCTGTGCCTTCCTCTCCGTCTTCCCCGCCCCGAATCCCTTCGAGAAGCATTTTTCCGCCGATATAGAGAAGAAGGATAAGCGCGATCCACGGAATAAACTTCTGAAACGCTGTGAAAGCTTCGGCAATGGTCCGGACGCAGATCCACCCGAGGAGCGGCATGGCGGTCTGGAAAAAGCCGTAGACACCCGCAATCATGGACATTCTCTTTTTCGGCATCTTGGGTTCGGCGAGGCCGTTCGCAAGGGAGATGGAAAAGGCATCCATCGCAAGCCCGACACCGAACAGGATCGAATTGATAAAAAACGAAGCTGTCACGATTTTTTCTTTCCTTTCTTTCTCTTTCTGATTCCCCTGACAGCAAAACAGATTCCCGCCAGAAGAAGAAGGATAAGCCCTCCGGCGAACAGGGTGGTTCCGCCCGGATGCCGGATTACGGAAAGACCGCCTTCGCTTACTTTATTTTTTCTTCCAAGCGGCTCCCGGTAATAGAGCGGCAGGTCGGAAATCTGATCTCCGTCCGTATCCCGGAAACTGCCGAGATATTCCTTAAAGGCCACCCACTCTTTGATCTCCCTGCCGTCTGCCGACGTAAGCGCGCAGGAATAAAAATCTTCGATTGGATTCCCCGAAGCGTCTTTCGGCGTGATGGAAAGAAGTCCCTTTGTGAGACCGTTCAGCATCCCCAGCATATTGGCGGCATACATGTTGCAGGCAACCTTGTAGAGCTTTCCGTCCTCAATCTCCACACGCTTCCCGTCTTTTACGAGATACACCTCCGTCACACGGTCCAGAAGCATCCGCTTCTCGTTAAAAGTATAGGAAAGACCGGACCCCGAGCCGTCCGGTCCGGTTCCGGAATAGCTCATTTTAATGGAGCTGACAAAGTTTCCGAGCGATGCATCCAGTTCCGTGAGGAGCTTAAGCTCCTTCCCCGTGATATACGCCGTGATGATCGGATGGCCGGCGCTCTGGTCGGATCCCATTCCGAGGGAACAGATCCCGAACGCATCCGTAAGTTTCGTAATCCCCTTTCGAATGGAGCCGCGGATCGTCCCGAGCCCTACGAGGGCCACATCAATATCCCCGATGCCGTTCTTTTTCGCGGCATAAATATAAGAGTCCGCGATCAGATTGCCGGTGGTATATTCCTGATGGCTTCCGTACATTTCCGAAAGCGTGATCATGTCATAGGAGGATTCGCAGACCACGTCCTCATATTCCGAATCATACTCGTCAAGGTAGTTCTCCGTAATCCAGTCCTTTGCGTCCGTGATATACTCTGCCGTTTCCGGATCCTCCGGCTGATGCTCATCCACCGGAATCAGGCAATAGTCCTTTAAGGACACGCTTCCGTCCGGAGCCACGGCAAAGGTGACCTTTCCGAGATTCCGGAGATACTCTCCGGTGGATCCGATGACGGTATTTCCGATGACGACCGCTTCCTCATAAAGAGAATGCGAATGGCCGCTCAGAATGAAGTCAATTTCCGGCACGGCCTTCGCAAGATCGACATCCTCTCCTTCCTCGCGGCTTTCGGTGCCGGTATGGGAAAGGCAGACGATCAGGTCCGTTTTGGATTCTAAAATCCCGGCAATTTCCTTTGCTGCCTCGATCTTATCGATCCATTTCATGCCGCTCGTCGGAGAATCCTCGATCGAGTTTTCTCCGGAGACACCGAAAATGCCGATTCTCAATCCGTTTGGTGCGGTAACAATCCGGTACCTGAATTCTGTGTCTCCCGTCACCTTTTCGGAATACGCGGAAAGGGTGTCCCGGACAAGTACCTGCTCTTCCGAGAGTTCCCCGGAAAAATCGAGGTTGGCGAGGTAGAGAGCCGGCAGCGGGTCTCCGCTTTTCATGGCGCCATCAAGCATCGCCGCGAATCCTCTCCCGCCGTGATCCCACTCATGATTTCCCGGTGTCGACGCCAGCGCACCGAGCCGTCCGAGAAGCCGAAGCTCAAAGGCCTCGTCCTCATACCCCGTCTGAAAGAGGGTCCCCTGGGAAAAATCCCCGCCGTCCAGGAAAAATGCGTTGTCATCCCCATAAAAACCGTTTGCCTGGAGAGCCCCCCGAAGCCGCGCACCGCCGCCGTGTTCAAATGTTTCTCCGTCGGAAGAACTGACGACCGGCTCCAGATAGGAGTGAATATCATGCGTGAAAAAGAAGGTTACCTCCCTTTCGTCCGATGCCATCGCGCAAAAGCATCCCAGAACAGTGAATACCGCTGCCAGGACAACCCCCGAAAATTTCCGTTTCATAACACCTCCCCGCAAGATTTACCTCGACTGCCTGAGGACTTCCGCAACCAGTTCATAAAGCCTCCCGACGGAAGCCACACCGAGTTTCTCATGCTCGGAATGGATATCATGGAGTTCCGGGCCCAGGGACACCGCGTCGATCCCGGCGATCTTTTCACTGAAGAGGCCGCACTCAAGGCCGCCGTGCGTTGCCATAACGACCGCCTCTTTTCCTGTCATGTCCTGATAGACCCGCACCAGAAGATCCCGGAACGGAGAATCCTTCCGATATTCCCAGGCCGGGAAAATCCCGTTCACAGAGGTTTCTCCCCCTTCATGAGAAAGGATCGCCCGGATCTTTTCCGCGACCGTTTCCCCCTGGGAGGTCTTCGAGGAACGGATGAAATACCGGGCCGTAAAGGTATCCCCGGAAAGTTCCATAATTCCCAGATTCAGAGAAGTCTGCGGCAGCCCCGGGAAGTCAAAGCTCATGGCCTGAACTCCCTGCGGGATCACGAAAAGACAGTAGAGAATCTTTTCCGCAGCTTCCCGTGTCACTGCCTCCGGTACCTTCTTTTCTTCGGAAACCGAGATCAGAAGCCCCGGCTCCGTCGCGGAAACTTCAGAGCGGATCTCCGCTTCCGTTTTTTTGATAAAGGAAATAAACCCGTCTTTTTCTTCGGGAGAAAGAACCACCGCAGCTTCCGCTTCCGGGGTGATCACATTCATGAACTTTCCGCCGGAAAGCGCTGAAAGGCGAAGCGAGGAGAAGTTTTGGAGCGCCTGATAGAGCACTCTGCCCATCAGTTTGGAGGCGTTCAGACGTCCTTTTTCGATCTCACAGCCGGAATGACCGCCGGTAAGACCGGAAATCTTCACGCCGAGCGTGACCCCTTCCGTGACCGCAGTCCGCGGCGCAGGTAATATCGCGTCCACGTTTCTTCCGCCGGCACAGGAAACGGTAAATACCCCCTCTTCCTCGGAATCGAGGTTCAGGAATTTCTTTCCCCGGAGCACGGTGCAGTCCAGGCCTTCGGCACCATACATGCCGGTTTCCTCATCCACGGTAAAAATGCACTCAAGTGCCGGATGACAGAGCGTATCGTCATCGAGAATGGCCATCGTAAGGGCAACGGCAATACAGTTGTCTCCGCCTAACGAGGTCCCTTCCGCCCATACATACGCACCGTCCGTGCAAAGATCCAGGCCTTCCTTCGCCATATCCTTCTCACATCCCGGTGCCTTTGCGCAGACCATATCCATATGACCCTGCAGGATCACCGGTTCCGCATCCTCGTAGCCTTCGGTGGCCTCTTTGAAAATGACAACATTATTGAGGGAATCCTGAAGGTAACGGAATCCGTGGTCCTTTGCAAACCCCGCGATAATGTCGCTCACCTGCTTCGTATTCCCGGAACCGTGCGGTACCGAGCAGAGGAGCTCAAAATATTCAAAAACCTTTTCCGGTTTGAGACCCTGTAAAACTGCCATATTGTTCCTTCTTTCTGTCAGATAAATATATATTTTTTCATTCTGTCAAATGCTTCAATCACTCTTGTGAACGGGAGCGCGAGATTAAGCCGCACCGCTGTCGGACCGAAAAATTCCTTCCCGTCCTGCCACGAGACGCCTTTTTCCCAGCCTTTCCGAAGGACCTCCTCCTGCGTCCGGCTGTGCTTTTCGAGATACTCTGCGAAATCCACGAACAGCATGTAG
The DNA here is from genome assembly GCA_045642005.1 of Candidatus Avilachnospira sp. Lineage (GTDB taxonomy): Bacteria > Bacillota > Clostridia > Lachnospirales > Lachnospiraceae > Avilachnospira. The sequence continues at coordinate 4,479 of JAZUHZ010000248.1, read as the reverse complement.
GTTCCCTGGGGACGGCAGGCCGTCACCCCCGGCAGTTCCTTTTCGATAAAGTCGCAGGCATAGGCCGCGTTCTTTGCGATCACCTGACACATCTCGCCGGCCCACTCTTTTCCCTCTTCGGAATAACCGCCGATGAGCGCATGCATGGAAAGCACATTCATCCCGTTATAATGGGTGCTGTCTCCTGCCTTCACCACCTGGTCGCGGATCCGTTCATTATAGATCACATGATAGCTGCCCACAAGACCGGCAATGTTAAACGTTTTGGAGGGTGCATAAAGGGCTACGGTCCGCATCTTCGCATCTTCACTCACCGACTGGGTGGGCACATGGTGGTATCCGGGGAAGATCACATCGGACCAGATCTCATCGGAGATCACGCTGACATCATATTTCCGGAAAAGCTCCATGGCCTTTTCGATCTCCCACCGCTCCCAGACGCGTCCGGTCGGGTTGTGCGGGGAACAGAAGATCGCGGCGTGGATTCTCTCCGTACGGAGCTTTTCCTCCATATCCTGAAAATCCATGCGCCAGACGTTTTCCGCATCCTTTACGAGGGGGCTGTGCACGGATACGAATCCGTTATCCGAAAGCGCGTGGGTGAACCCGACATATGCAGGGGTTTGAAGAAGGACTTTGTCACCGGGATTGATAAACACCCGGAGGGCGCTGACCACCCCGCCGAGCACGCCGTTTTCATGGCCGATATATTCCGGAAGCAGATCGGAAACGCCGTTTCTGTCCCGCTGCCAGTTGATGATGGCGTTGAAATAGGCGTCGCTCGGATTGAAATATCCGAAGGTCTTATGCCTCATCCTCTCGAGAATGGCATTTTCCACGGACGGGGCGATGGGAAAATTCATGTCCGCCACCCACATGGGGATCGCATCGAATCCTTCCCCGGGTGTCGCCGGCGCTCCCGGATTCAAGGGGTCTCCGATGGCATCGAGCGCAAGTGCGTCATGCCCTTTTCTGTCAAGGATGGTTTCAAAATCGTATTTCATAAAAATTTTTCACTTTCTTTCCTGATCTTCCCGGATGAGACGCCGGATCGCGCCGATACTTACCCGGATGGCGCCGTCCGTATCATGGACCACCGGATTGGGAAGACCGGCGTCTCTGCGTTCCTGATTTGCCATGACGAGGAAACATGAACCGCAGCGGACCTTCCGGTAGGCGGCGGTAATGAATAAAGCCGCGGACTCCATTTCCGAAGCGAGGCAGCCCATCCGGATCCAGGCTTTCCATTTATCGAGAAGTTCATATCCCACAGGCATCTTCTCGGGGGAATGCTGCCCGTAGAAGGCATCCTTACACTGCACGACACCGGCGTGCCAGGAAAGGCCCAGTTCTTTCGCCGATTCCCGGAGAGCCAGCACACAGTCGAGGTCCGCCACCGCCGGATATTCGATGGGAGCGATTTCTTTTGAGGTGCCTTCCATCCGGATCGCGCCGGTCGCAATCACAATGTCTCCGCTCTGAACCGGGAGCTGCATTCCGCCGCAGGTTCCCACCCGGATGAATGTATCGGCGCCGCAGTTACAGAGCTCCTCCATGGCAATGGAGGCGGAAGGACCGCCGATGCCGGTGGAGGTAACGCTCACCTTTACCCCTTCGAGGGTTCCTGTATAGGTGGTAAACTCCCGGGAATCCGCGACAAGCACCGGATCGTCAAAATACTGTGCGATCTTTTCACAGCGCTTCGGGTCTCCGGGAAGGATCACATATCTTCCCACATCTCCTTTTCCGCACTGAATATGATATTCCTTTCCTTCGGTTTCCGAATAGCTTGGATTTGGCATGGAATTTCCTTTCTGTTGAATTATTCCGCTTCCGCAGGATGTTTTCGCTCGTCACGCTCCGGGATTCGGTTTCAATATGATTCCGCCGCGCCCTCATAAGCAGGCGCACGTGACCTCGTGCGCCTAATCGGGCTTGCAGAATCATTTGAAACTCGAATCCCTCCGCTATTGGTCGCGAAAACATCCTGCGGAAGCTACATCGAATTACACTCGTTTTTCAGCCGCCTCGATGACGTGTTTCATGAGAACCGCTGTGGTTACGCTCCCGACGCCTCCCGGCACCGGTGTCACGGCGCCGGCTATGTTCATGGCGCTCTCCGCATCCACATCCCCGAGAAGTTTTCCCTCCGGGCTTACGCTGATTCCCACATCGATCACCGTCTGTCCTTCCCTGAGGAACTCCCTTGTCACTACGGACGGCGTTCCCGCTGCCGCGATCAGGATGTCCGCCTCCCTTGCCGTTTCCGCAAGGTCCCCGGTTTTCCGGTGGCACATCGTCACCGTAGCGTCCCGGGCAAGAAGCATCATAGCAAGCGGCTTTCCCACGACAAGGCTCCGGCCGATCACCACCGCCTTTTTTCCGGCTATCGGGATCCCGTAATAATCAAGGATCTCGAGAACCGCCTGCGCCGTGCACGGAGGATACCCCTCTCCGATGCCGGAAAAGACCCGGGCAAGGGACCCGGCCGTCATACCGTCCACATCCTTTTCCGGAAGAAGCGTACGGACTGCTTCCCGTTCCGCCTCCCGGTCCGGAAGCGGCCGGAAAAGAAGGCAGCCGTGAATTCCGGAGTCTTCATTCACTTTCCGGATTTCGGAAAGCAGTTCTTCCTTCGATACAGACTCCGCAAAAACCTTTTTGATGACCCGCACCCCGGTGGCCTCCGCGCGCTTTAGGATCCCGGTCTCATAGGCGATATCGCTCCCGTTTTCTCCGACACGAAGAAGGCAGAGCGTGGGAATGATCCCGTTTTCAAGAAGTTTTTCAGAGCGTTCCAGAAGTTTGGCACTGAGTGCCTTTGCCACCGGAACCCCTTTTAAGAGCATCGCCATACAGCACCTCCCAAAAATCTATATCTTTATGATTTTACCACACCGCGCCGGGTAAGTCAAAAATGTTTCGTTTGATTTTTTACCTCTGCACTGATACAATGAATTCAGTCACAGAAAAACCAGGGAGGATCCCTTTATGGCATACGCAGATGAAGTGTTTATCAGGATGTGCCGTGATATCATCGATCACGGCACCGATACGACAGGGGAAGAGGTTCGTCCGAAATGGGAGGACGGTACTCCGGCCTATACCGTCAAGCGATTCGGTGTGGTAAACCGCTATGATCTCCGAAAGGAATTTCCGATCCTTACCCTCCGGCGCACGGCCCTCAAATCCGCAACGGATGAGCTTCTCTGGATCTGGCAGAAAAAATCCAACAACATCCATGACCTTTCCTCCCACATCTGGGATGAATGGGCGGATGAAGAAGGCAGCATCGGAAAAGCCTACGGCTATCAGATGAGCGTCAAACACCAGTATAAAGAAGGCATGTTCGATATGGTGGACCGTGTAATCTGGGACCTGAAGCACAATCCCTACAGCCGCCGGATCATGACCAACCTCTATAACTTCGAGGACCTCTCGGAGATGCATCTCTATCCCTGCGCCTACTCTGTGACCTTTAACTGCACGAAAGACGGGGAAACCGGAAAGCTTGTGCTGAACGCGATCTTAAACCAGCGCTCCCAGGATGTGCTGGCCGCCAACAACTGGAACGTCGTACAGTACAGCGTCCTCCTCCATATGATGGCCAGGGAATGTGACATGATCCCCGGAGAACTCGTGCATGTGATTGCCGACTGTCACATCTACGACCGGCATATTCCTCTCGTAGAGGAGCTCATCAAAAGAGAGCCCTATCCGGCTCCGCAGTTCATCCTCAATCCCGAGGTGAAGCATTTCTATGACTTTACACCGGAGGATGTACGGCTCGAAAATTACCAGTACGGCCCGCAGATCAAAAATATTCCGATCGCTGTTTAACCGGAATATCCGGAAGCAGACAGGCCACCCGGGGAAGCGGAAAACGGAAAATCAGAAAATGAGGATAAAAGAGTTTTATGAAAGCAATTGTCAATGTAAATGAAGAATGGGGAATCGGAAAAGACGGGGAACTGCTCCTTTCCATTCCGGAAGATATGCAGTTTTTCCGGAACGAGACAAAAGGGAAAGTTGTCGTATACGGCTGTAAAACGCTTCTTGGTTTTCCCGGAAAAAAGCCCTTAAAAGGACGGGTCAATGTAGTACTCACCACCGATCTGTCTCATATCCCCGGGGAAGCCGTCGAAGCCTGCGACTGTTACTTTGATGCCGTCAGTCAGAAGAACATCGAAAACTTCGGAAAAGAAGGCACCACGACACTCATCGGCTGCACCTCTGTTACGGAGGCAAGGGACATTCTCTGCATCTTTGAGAGTAATAACGTCTATCTCTGCGGCGGGGCCTCGCTCTATAAGGAACTTCTTCCCTGGTGTGACTGCTGCCTTGTGACAAAAAACAACTGTACAGAAAAAGCCGACCGGTTTTTCCCGGATCTGGATTCCGATCCTTCCTGGGAATGTGTCTCAGAAGGGGAAACAAAGGAATACAAAGACATTTCCTACCGTTTTACGGTCTATCAGA
>JAZUHZ010000247.1:0-4840 GCA_045642005.1 Candidatus Avilachnospira sp. | reverse complement strand
GAATTGATTAAGCGGAACAGACCGGCACCCTGAGCCCCGGCCCCGGAGAAATCAAATCCGATTAAATCACGATTTCTTCCTTCAAACAACGTAAGGTTAGCATTATTGATTCCGTAGAAGGCACCGGCTGCAAGTGCGGCGCCATCCTTACTGTATATATTCGTATAAACTGCAGGATCCCATGGTAGATCATTATTCAAATAAGCTCGCACAATCCCGCTATCCACATTGGAAACCGACGGATCCAGATTCTGAAGGTGACGGGTATAGGCGATCACGGCATTTCCCGTATCGAGTCCGCTGCTTACTGCCGGGTCACTTCCATTTGTCCCAAGGGCAAACAGACTGTTCTGTGTCTCCGGGGTTAGCTCGCTGATTTCATCGTCACTTACTCCGTTGCCGATCGCAATGCTTGCTTTGATATTCTCTCCGGGAATCAGCCCTGTTCCATTCAATAACTGACTGAAGTGGCTGCCTGCAGCCGTAATGTCATCAAGAATGACTTTGATATGTTTTGTACCATCCGTGTCTTCAGCATAACTGATCGGTAAAGGATTCCCAACACTTGCAGGCGCCGGCCATGTGACTTTCCGCAGATCATCCGCCGTGTCTGTTGTTCCCCGATCATCGATAACAATCGTACCCTGATTTACAAACTTCGGATGCGTCATATCCGTCACATCCACCTGGTACAGAACATCCTTTCCGCTTGTCAGTCCGGAGAGTATGATAATAAAGCTCTTTTTTTCATCGAGCCTTTCATCAGGAATGATATCAAGATACAATTTGTCTTTATTGATAAATTCAAATGACAGCGTATCAAGGAACGGAACCTGCCAGTCTCCGTAATGGCAGTCTGTTATTCCTTCAATAACGGTTCCTCCCAGCTGTTTTACGGTCGGGAAATAGAACCTGCCGCCATACTCAACTTTCAGCGTATCATCATATATATATGCGCCCTGCCTGTTGGGATTATCATCACCGACGAAAATGAAATCAGGATAGCTTTTATCCTTTCCGGAAACTCCTGTCGCAGTGGTTGCGCTCGGCACTCTCGGAGAGAGATTCGTAAGGTAATAGTTTTTGCCGGAAAGCGTGCCCCCGCCATTTCCCACATAGCAGTCTGTGTTTCCGTTATTCAGTACACGGCTGGCTGAGTAGCAGTCAGTGACTGCAGTATCCGTAAGTGTCCCTGAAAGACCTCCGGCATATCCTGTCTCTGTATAAACAGAGCACGTTGAATATGAATAGCTGATAGCGGCACCGGTATCCCCCTCTATGGATCCTATCAATCCTCCTGCTCCGTTTTTACCCTGAACATTTACAAGCACTTTGTCTGTGCCTGTGAGATTCTCGGTAAACCGTGCATTTTCGGTATGTCCGCCGGCGTAGCAGGAATCAATCACCACGGCTCCGGACGCACTTCCGACAAGGCCGCCGGCATAGTTTCCGCCCTTGACATATACTGCTGCCGCACTTCCGGTAATGGAGCCGCCTGTCATCGAACCGATGAGTCCGCCGGCATTTCCCGAAGCACTGTTAATAGAAAGAGCACTGTCATCTGAAGATGACTTGGTATCATTATAGGCAAGCACGCCGTAAACATCCGTACCTATGATGCTGCCTGCCAGTGCCCCGGCATCTCCGCCGCCGGTACCCGCCGCCTGATGAATATCAAAGTCTACCAGGAACAAATTTCCTACAGAAGATCCTGATTTCAGGGTGCCGAAAAGACCGGAACCCGCTCCGGAAACGGCAACACCGGTTTGAACGCCGGTAATCTTAAAGTGTCCTCCATCATAATCCAGAGCTTTAGCAGGATTCACAGGAGCATACAGGCCATTTCCCGACCCATTCGTTCCGCTATACACATTCACCGTACCGGGGGATGACGGACTTACTGCTTTACAGAATTCCGGCCAGGAGAGATCCGTGGTCTGTACGGCCCCGGAAACAGAAACAGCCTGCTCTCCTGTGCCGAGTACTCCTAAAAACCCGGAAATTGACTGTCCCAGGTTTTCCAGATGTCTCATATTGGAAATCACGGCAAGCGTAGAGGTTACTCCACCGGAAGTCACTTTTTTCAGGTCTGCAAAGAGGCTGTTGGTCTTTTTGGTCACACTGTCAGCCGTCTGAGTAATGATACCGCCCGAAAGGGCGCATACCTGCGCCTTAATGAGGAGATTCTCTCCGGGGATAAATCCGACAAAACTATCCGCGAAATGCCCGCCGGAAGATGTAATATCATCAAGAACCACCGGTGTTCCTAATGTAAGCGGATTCGTAGCTGCCGTTGAATCAAAATGCAGACTTGCTCCACTCTGTTCTCCTGTGATGATCAGCCGGTACATGAGAGGAACTGTGATTCCTGTCGTGTCCCCTGCAGTAACGATCACGCTGAGTTTCTCTGCGTTGATCACTTCAACGGTGGGAGCCACGAGATCCACTGCCTCCGCAACTGCAGCACCGGTAACACCGCCATAGTAACCCACTACAGCCTTACCGGACCCGTATACGCGTCTTGCTTCTTTATTCTCCTCTCCGCGTTTTCCCATCAGATCGTCATACAGATCCCCGATGAGTTTGATTGGAAACTTCCCCTCCGGTTCCGCATAGAAAACATCCAGAACACGTCCTGACGCCTTCTGATAACGGATGATATAGCTTCCGCCGGCTCTTACGGTCTCATCGATGGAATTCTGGGGCAGCATCAGACCGAGAACGCTTCCTGCGGTTCCCAGGCTGTCAGAGGTCATATAATAAGTGTCCGGTGAGGAATATGTATCCCCCTCCGATGTACCAAAATCACTTCGCTGCAGATACCCCTGGCTGACCGCAAGACTTAAGTTGTTCTGCGCCGCTACAAAGATTTCCTTGGCGATGCCGTCCCGTTCCAGCTGTTTCAGATTCCTCTGGTATTTTACCACCTCGATGATTCCGAGTCCCGACAGGATAATGATCAGCGTGACAGCCACCAGAACCTCGGCCAGGGTAAAGCCTCTTCTGTTCTTCTTTCCATTCTTTTGTTTACTCATGAGATCTGACTTCATGTTTTCTGCTACCTCATTTGTCCCCTCTCGGGATTACATACAATTAATGATCAGGGTGCCAAGCTCAGAAAGCTTCCGGTCACTGTCCTTTTTCCGTACAGAAAGCCCTGTTACAGTCACAACACCGTCTGTATACGCGATTTCCTTATAGCTGATAAAAAGTCCTTCGGTTGCAGTTACCGGAGAAATGAGCAGCAGTTCATTGTCGATTTTCTCCGCACCGCTCTCTGAATTCATTCCCACACTGCCGTGGTAAATCTGTTCCGGATCTGTTGTACTCACAGCAGATCCGGACACTCCTGAACGCAGACTGGATTTGATGCCGCTGCCGCCTTTCTGATAGATTATTGTCTTTTCATTCAGTACCTGAATATCCGTTGCCGTGGAAAGTTCATTCCGGAGCATCGTGACACAGGTGGACAGAAGGACTTCCGCATTGGCCTCTTCGGTTACCTTTCGGTGGGAATACAGCGCCGTCCGGACACCCGTAACAATCATGACAGATAAAAGGGATACGATTATGACGGTCACAAGAAGTTCCGAAAGGGAAAACCCCCGGTTATCTTTCTTTTTCTGATCCAGTTTTTTCGGAAAATTTACAATATTCATCATCAGTCTGCTGTTGCCCTCTCATAGGAAATAACAGATTTTCCCTTTGCTTCTGTGTTTATATAATATTTCACCGTCACCGAAGGCACGCCAGTACTTCCAGTATCGGTGCTGTCGTCTGTTCCGATATAATAGTTTTTTCCGCCGCTTTGGATAGCAACCGTTTCCGTCTCAGGATCTGACGAGCTGTGAGACGCAACGCTTTCATCCATCTGATAGTACTCCCGGAAGCTTCCGGTGCTCTCGTCAGTAATCCGGACAGAGGTCGTGATCATTCCCGCGAGCATTGCCATAGATAGCCCCGCAATCAGAAGCGCCACCAGGGTCTCGGCAAGACTCTCACCCCGATGGTCCGTAAGCAGTCTCTTTATTTTTTTATGATTTTGTCTCATTCTTCCCACCGCCCGTTTTCTTTTTCGGTCTTTTTATTCCGTCTGTGTGTCGCAGTATTTCCACCGGAAAGTCACTTTTCTTATCTTTGTTGTTGTCGTCGTGTAGGTTTCCGTGTGGTTCTTGTCTGATCCGGAGATGGCGGGTGTACCATTCTCCTCGATCTTTTCCGACACATCCTCCTCCACTTCCAGCTGATATCGCTGCCTCACCTTATACTGGTCACTGGTTCCGGGAGAAGCAATCACCACATCAAAATCCCCGTTGGTTTTCACGGTAAAACTGATTTCCGCATTCAGCGAGGTAAGATCCCTGCCGCCGGATTCATCCTGACTGTGGCTCATCGTTACAATTATAGGATCCCCTGTACCGTGATATTGTATTTCTTCTGCAAAGCCTGCGTCTTTTGTGGTATCAATCAGATCCTTTACGATAGAGGAAAGGATATTGTTTTCATCCAGATTTCCGAGAGTATTCGTATACTCCTGATCTCCTTTTGTGGTGATCGGGTCACCCGTCCGTCTGCTTTGTCCGGCATCATCTGTCACCAGCGTATATTTTGTCGTATCCTCCTGCTCACAGGTGAATTCCACGGTCACAGCGCTTTCCGTCATCAGGTCACGGACCAGCTCCGCTGCCGATGAAACACTGTAGTACCGCTGATCCGCCGCCTCAATCTGTGCTCTCCTTCCTGCTGCCGCGGTTCCCGCTGTCAGTACAACGGAACCCACAGCTGCGCATACAAGAAACAGAAACTGCGCCAGCAGAATGGACACGCCTTTATCCGATTG
>JAZUHZ010000246.1:0-6574 GCA_045642005.1 Candidatus Avilachnospira sp. | reverse complement strand
GTCCCGCTTAGCCTCTGGGATAGCGGCATAAGGAAACCCTTAGCGTTCCGAAAAAGGCGACTGAAGGGAGTCATTCCCGAAGCTGCCGGAAATATCAACATTCTCCTGCATGCCCCAGGCAGCCGAGGGAACAGCTCCCTGAAGGAGCATTGCAGAACTTGTTCGAAACAGCGACGGAAGGAAGCTGTTCCCGAGACTGCCGGAAATATCAACTTTCCCCTGCATGCCCCAGGCAGCCGAGGAAATAACTCCCGGAAGGAGCATTTGAGAAACGCGTCAAGGATTTCCGTTGCCGCCGGAAGAGGCTGGAACGGTCGGCGAAGCCCAGACCGTTCCGCTTAGCCTCTGAGATAGAGGCATAAAGCCATACACAGTATTTCGAAAAAGCGAAAGAAGAGAATATTTTTTCGGAGGCCGCCTATGATCAGGAAAAAAACGTTGTATGGAAAAGTTCCAGCTGGGAAAACAGTTCCAGATTGTCCTCCTGCAGCTTTTTCACCTTGAGTTCCGCCCCGATCTCATCCACGGGCTCATAGGTGGTGATGAGCAGGTTGTGCTCTTTTCCAAAAGAAAGCGAAGCCGCACCGCCCACATCTGAAAGAAATGTGACCAGAAGGATCTTGAGCTCATCCTTCACCGTCTGCGGCAGCTTTCCGTATTTTTCCTCATTGAACCAGTACTTCATGCTCGAAGCATTGGCGGCGCATAATACGTCTTCCATGGGACCCCCCTTTACCGTTTCAGAGAAACCGGAATATTCACCAGTTCATCCGGGATTGCTTTCGTCGTGGCAAAGGCTTCGCCGATACTCATATCAAAAAGTCTTCCGGCTCTCCAGCATACGATTCGGTTGGTGGTGCCGTGAGACAGAAGCTCTGCCGCTTTCTCTCCCATCATCGTACCGAGCACACGGTCACGGCAGGTGGGCGAGCCGCCCCGCTGCATGTAACCGAGGATCGTGGCCCTCGTTTCGATGCCTGTTGCTTTTTCAATCCTTCCGGCCATTCCCTGGGAATCACCGACACCCTCGGCATTGACGATAATGAAATGTTTCTTTCCTTTCTTCCGGGCCTCGGTCATCCGGCTGCAGATGGCCTCTTCATTGCCGTCATACAGTTCGGGGATGAGTACTTCCTCGGCGCCGGAGGCAATTCCGGACCAGAGAGCGATGTACCCGGCGCTTCTTCCCATCACCTCAATGATGGAGCACCGCTCGTGCGAAGCGCTTGTGTCACGGATCTTATCAACCGCCTCCATAGCCGTATTAATGGCGGTATCAAAGCCGATCGTGTATTCCGTGCACTGGATGTCGAGGTCGATCGTGCAGGGGACACAGACAATATTGATGCCGTGCTCGTAAAGCGCTTTGGCTCCCCGGAAGGAACCGTCGCCGCCGGCTACTACAAGGCTTTCAATCCCCTTCGCCCGGAGGATTTCCGCCGCTTTCTGCTGTCCCTCCTCCGTCATCATTTCTTTGGAACGGGCGGTATTTAAGATCGTTCCGCCACGCTCAATAATATTACTCACATCATTGGTGGTCAGGTTGATAAAATCCTCCTGCAGAAGACCGGCAAATCCTCTCCGGATGCCTTTCACCTTATATCCGCAGCGTATTCCGGTTCTGACAGCGGCACGGATCACCGCATTCATTCCCGGCGCATCTCCGCCTGATGTAAGTATTGCCATGATTTTCTGTTTTTTCTCTCCCATAATTCCACCTATATTCCTGTAACTCTTATTTTCACATTTTCTTTCCCGAAAGCTTCAGAAAAAAGCCCGAGAGTGCCCGCTCCTGCCGAGCAGTTATATTCATTGCCCATTCTCCGGAGCGCCCGGTTCTTCCGGAGATATACCACCATTTCCGCGGTTCCCGGATTTTCAAAGCAGAGATCCGAAAGCTTCCCTGCATTCCGGTCATAATCCTCAATGTCGGAAAACGCCACCCAGACTTCCTTTTTTACGCTGTCAAACGGCACGATCCGGTCCGGGATCACCGAAGCCTCTTCGTCCCGTCCGATCGTCACTTTCCCGACGATATAGATCCCGGTTTCGGGTTCCAGGAGACTGTGATATCTCTCATAAATCTCGGGGAAACATAAAAGCTGAAAAGGGCCGTACCGGTCCTCGCAGGTAATAAATGCCATCTGACGCCCGTTCTTTGTGGTCTTCAGTTTCTTTTCCGAAACAAGCCCGCCGCATACGACTGCAGTGCCCTCCCGAAGCCCTGTTTCTCCCGTCTCCTCTTTCACCGTAAGATCAAGGGAGGTCGTATTCACGATCTTATCGTAACCGGGGGCCATACTGTCGATCGGGTGACCGGAAAGATAGATTCCGGCTGCCTCTTTTTCAAAGCGGAGAAGTTCCTCTTTCGTAAACTCCGGGACATCCGGCAGTTCCGAACGGAAAGAATCCCTGTCGGATTCGCCCGCCAGATCAAAGAGGGTCATCTGGCCGGTAAACTCGCTCCTGCGCGTCATCTGCACCTCATCGATGAGCATTTCAAGGGCCACCGTTTTCTGCCGCCGGTTTCCCGGAAGGCTGTCAAACGCTCCGGCCTTCACAAGGGCCTCCACACTCCGTTTATTCATGGATTCGGGCATCCGGCGGATAAAATCCTCGAAGCCCGTGAATTTTCCGTTTCTCTCCCGTTCCTCTGCGATCTCCTCGCAGGCGGTCCTTCCCACGCCTTTGATCGCGGAAAGCCCGTAGAGGATCGTGTCCCGTCCGGAAGCCGTAAACCCGTATTCCCCGATATTTACATCCGGCGGAGAAAGCCTGAGGCCACGACTCCGGATATACTGCATATACTGGGCCGTTTTTCCCATGTTATCCATGACAGACGTCATGAGGGCGGCAAAAAACTCGGCCGGATAATAGAACTTCAGCCATGCTGTCTGATAGGATACCACCGCATAGGCCGCCGCATGGCTTTTATTAAAGGCGTAGGAGGCAAAGTCGGTCATCTCGTCAAAGATCTTCTGGGCCGTTTCCTCCGGAATCCCGTTCCGGATGCAGCCCTTCACGCCCTCCGCTTCGTTTCCGTAGACAAAGTTCTGCCGTTCTTTCTGCATGACCTCGTGCTTTTTCTTGGACATGGCACGCCGTACCAGATCGGCTCTTCCGAGCGTATAGCCGGCCAGCCGCTGTACGATCTGCATGACCTGCTCCTGATACACGATGCAGCCGTAGGTGTTTTCGAGGATCGGCCTGAGCTCCGGGCATTCGTAGGTGACCGAGGACCGGTCGTTTTTGCCTTTGATGTACCGCGGGATGAAATCCATGGGGCCCGGCCGGTAAAGTGCGAGACCTGCAATGATATCCTCGATGCATCCCGGTTTCAGAATCTTCATGAAAGAAGTCATTCCCGGAGATTCCAGTTGGAACACGCCGCTTGTATCCCCCTGGGAGATCATGGAGAAGACCTTTTTGTCCTCCTGATCGATCGAGCCGATTTCCACATTGATCCCGTAGTTCTTTTTTATCTGCTTCAGGGTGTTGCTGATGACCGTGAGCGTCCGGAGTCCGAGGAAATCCATCTTCAGAAGCCCGAGCTCTTCGAGGGTGGTCATCTGATATTCCGTGACGACCGTACCGTCTGCATTCCGGGCAAGCGGCACATACTTCTCGACATTTTCACTGGTGATCAGAACACCGGCGGCATGCATGCTCGCGTGTCTCGGAAGTCCCTCGAGCTTAAGGCTCATATCAATGAGTTTCCTGAGTTCCGGATCACCTTTATAGATCTCCGCAAATTCCTTACTTCCCTCCAGTGTTCCTTTCAGCGTAACACCGGGGCCTCCCGGCACAAGCTTTGCGATCCTGTCACAGTCCGCATAGGAAATATCCATGGCCCTGCCGACATCCCGGATCACGCCGCGCGCGGCGAGGGTTCCGAAGGTGATGATCTGGGCCACATTTTCCGGGCCGTAGGTCTTCTTCACATAATCGATCACTTCCTCCCGGCGCTCGTAACAGAAGTCCACGTCGATATCCGGCATGGAAACGCGCTCCGGGTTCAGGAAACGTTCAAAAAGAAGATTGAAACGGATCGGATCGATATCCGTGATCCGGAGACTGTAGGCCACGAGGGAGCCGGCGGCAGATCCCCGGCCCGGGCCGACCGGAATGCCGTTTCTTTTGGCATAGTTAATAAAATCCTGTACGATCAGGAAATAGTCGACAAATCCCATCTTCCGGATCACGGAAAGTTCATAGGAAAGCCGATCCGAAAGTTCCTGCCATCTGTCGGGGTACCGTTCCCGAAGTCCTTTCCCGCAGAGTTCCGTAAGATACGTATCCGCCGTCTTTCCTTCCGGCACATGAAACCTCGGAAGTTTATAATTTCCGAACTCAATCTCGACTTCGCACCGGTCGGCGATCTTCTGCGTGTTTTCCAGAGCTTCCGGCGCATAGCGGAAAAGCTCTCGCATCTCCGCTTCGCTCTTTAAGTAGAACTGTCCGCCCTCGTAGCGCATACGTTCCGCGTCTTTGACCTTCTTTCCGGTCTGGACACACAAAAGGATATCGTGGGCTTCGGCATCCTCTTCGCAGGTATAATGAATATCATTTGTCGCGATGAGCGGGATCCCCGTTTCCTCATGAATCCGGAGAAGGCCCTGATTCACGAGTTTCTGCAGTTCGTAGCCGTGATCCTGAAGCTCCAGATAGAAATTTTCCGGTCCGAAGATCTCCCGGTAGCGGAGGGCTGCTCTTTTGGCATCCTCGTAGGCATTTCGTTCGAGCCCCTTGGCCACCTCTCCGGCAAGACAGGCAGAACTCGCGATCAGCCCTTTATGGTACCGCGTAAGGATCTCCAGATCAACGCGCGGCTTATAGTAAAAGCCGTCTACATATCCTTTGGATACAATCCGGATCAGATTCTCATACCCCTCGTTGTTCTCACACAGAAGCACCAGATGATAGTACCGGTCTTCGGTCTTCTCCCGGTCAAAACGGGACCCTGTGGTCACATAGATCTCGCATCCGAGAACGGGTTTGATGCCCTGTTTTTTTGCCTCTTTATAAAAGTCGATCACCCCGAACATATTGCCGTGATCGGTGATGGAAAGCGCATTCTGTCCGTATTCTTTTGCACGCCCAATAAGCTCCGGAATTCTCCCGGAACCGTCTAACAGAGAATACTGGGTATGGGTATGAAGATGGACAAAAGACATCTCTTTCCTCACAAAGCGCAAAATTCAACTCATAAATCATAGCACGCCTTCCGGATTTTTTCAAATACTGTCCGGGATTTTCATGCATTTTCTATGTTTCCGTCTTTTTGTTTCTTGATTAAGAGGCAGAGATAGAGTAAAATAAACGTCAAATGTTGTAAAGGAGAAAGAACATGAATATTTCACCACTTCAGAAAGCTAGATATGCCTATGAGCCCAAGCTTCCCGGCATGCTTCGGAACGGAATTTCGGAGATTTCCGTAAAAGAAGGCGCCGCTACAGAGAGCGTCGCTGACAGTGAGAGCATCAAAGCCCTCTTCCCCAACACCTACGGAAAACCCGAGGTCATTTTTGAAAAAGGCACGAATACCGCGCCCGCAAAGAAACAGGTCATCGGTGTCATCCTCTCCGGCGGTCAGGCTCCCGGAGGACACAACGTGATCTGCGGTCTTTATGATGCCCTGAAGAAAGCCTCGAAAGAGAACGTTCTTTTAGGTTTCAAGGGCGGCCCGAGCGGTCTCATTGAAGATAATTATATCGAGTTCGATGACGGGTTCATCGATATGTACCGCAATACCGGCGGATTTGACATCATCGGTTCCGGAAGAACCAAACTGGAAACCGAGGAACAGTTTCAGATCGTCGAGGGTGTTGCCGCAAAGCACGGTCTTACCGCGATTGTGATCATCGGCGGTGACGACTCCAACACGAATGCTGCCGTTCTTGCCGAGTATATGCTCGCCCATAAGACCGGAGTTCAGGTGATCGGATGCCCGAAGACCATAGACGGCGACTTAAAGAACGAGGATATCGAAGCCTCCTTCGGTTTTGATACCGCCACCAAGACCTATGCCGAACTGATCGGAAATATCGAAAGAGATGCCAATTCCGCGAAGAAATACTGGCATTTCGTAAAAGTCATGGGCCGCAGCGCTTCCCACGTAGCACTCGAGTGCGCCTTGAAGACCCAGCCCAACATCTGCCTCATCGGTGAGGAAATCGCCGAGAAGAAAATGTCTCTTTCCGAGATTGCTTCTTATATCGCGGATTCCGTGGAGAAGCGTGCGGAAAAGGAAGGCAACTTCGGTGTGGCAATCATCCCCGAAGGCATCGTGGAGTTTGTTCCCGAGTTCGGCGCACTGATCCGTGAGATCAACGAGCTTCTCGCCGGTGAAAATACCGAAAAATTCAATGCGCTTCCCGACTGGGATGCCAAGGTATCCTTCATCAAAGAAGGCCTTACCGCAGAGTCCTTTGCGGTATTTGAAGTACTTCCGGCAGGAATCCAGCAGCAGCTCTTCCTCGAGAGAGATCCTCACGGAAACGTCCAGGTTTCCCTGATCGAATCCGAAAAGCTCTTCTCCGAGATGGTAAAGGCAGAGCTCGCAAAGAGAAAAGCC